>JAAUSV010000108.1 GCA_012032525.1 Leptolyngbyaceae cyanobacterium SL_7_1 | reverse complement strand
ATTAATTCCGCCCTGGTTGTACACTACCTTTACACCGGGATGGGCTACGTCATCCGTGCGGTAGACGTTGGTGGCTTCTGCCTGTTTGTCGTAGGGATATTTTTCGCTCAGATGCAGCACTCCCACAAACCGCCCCGTGGAATCGTCCAAGCGCACCCAACTGTCCTCTTGCAGAGGCGCTGCTACGTCCTCCGTCACCGATAGCGTGATTGGAATTGACCAGGGCAATCCGTTGGTCAGGTGCATCGTCTTGACCACGGCAGTATAGTCTGCCTGTCCCATAAACCCTGTGAGGGGGCTAAAGGCACCGATCGCAACCATCACTAGATCGGACGTGGTGCGATCGTCGAGCTCGATCCGGGGCAGGCTGTCGGCTTGTGCCAGGAACTCTTGCTGCTGGGCAGCGGTTGCAATGCGATTGATTAATTGCCCACCGTGGGGGGCGATGCTCTCTAAGTGACTCAAAACGTTTCCCTCAACTAACTGCCAATCCTAAAGCTAGTGAGTATTTTAAGTCAGGAGTTGTCCCCTTCGCGCAGCGATTCTCAGGATTGCGCTGGCTCAATTACCCCACCACCCAACAATACGTCCCCGTCGTACCAGACGGCGGCTTGCCCTGGCGTCACACTCAGTTGGGGTTCGTCAAACACCAGCCGTACCCGATCGCCCTCTAGGGGAATAATCGTTGCTCCCACTGCCGCCGATCGATAGCGAATCTGCACCTCCACGTGGATGGGGGCGTGGGCAGGGGGCATCGAGACCCAGTTTACCCGCTGGACAAAGCACTCTGGATCTTGGGCAACGGTGCGATCGCCCACAATCACCCGGTTGCGCCCCGCATCAATGCCAATCACATAGAGTGGATGAGCAGCGGCAATACCCAAACCCCTGCGCTGACCAATAGTGTAGTGGTGGATGCCGTCGTGTTGCCCCAAGACCTTGCCTGCCTGATCGACAATATCACCCGGTTGAGGAGCCAAATAGTTGTCTAGGAAGGACTGCATAGAGCCATGGGCTTCAATGAGACATAAATCTTGGCTCTCAGGTTTCTCGGCGGTGTGCAATCCCAGTTCGCTGGCAATGCGGCGCGTCGCGGTTTTGGTCTGCTCTCCTAAGGGAAACAGGGTGTGAGCCAAGATCTCCTGGCTGAGATCGTAGAGGAAATAGGATTGGTCTTTGTTGCGATCGATCGCCCGCCGCAACTGGTAGCGTCCGGTAGCAGGATCAAAGTAGGTGCGAGCATAGTGCCCGGTGGCAATCCGATCGATGCCCAATTCCGTCTGGGCGTAGTGCAGCATGGGAGAAAATTTCACCGCTTTGTTGCATTGAGAACAGGGCAATGGGGTAATTCCTGCCCCATACCCAGCCACCAAATAATCCACAATATTGGTTTGAAACAAATCCCGGCTATCGACAATGTGGTGGGGAATGCCCAGCGCTTCACACAACTGCGCCGCATCCACCATCCCCTCAGAACAACACTGCCCCTTGCCCTTCATCAGCCATAGAGTTACCCCCACCACCTCTAGTCCTTGGTGGTGGAGAATGGCAGCGGCAGTGGAGCTATCGACTCCTCCAGAGAGTCCAACAACAATTTTGTTCACGGCTAAGAACTATAGGCAGGATGGCGTCATTCTTCTACGCTAGCATTCACCGTTGCTCTTGGGTGGCAGACTGACAAAAAAATCGTTCATCCTGTCAGTCCTGTGCTAAGCTTTCAACCAATTTCTGTCGTTGTGGGTTTTGCTGCTCAAATGAAGCAAGGATTCTTAGGAGGATTAATCTTGTTGGCAACTGTGGGAACTGGGGCGATCGCCCATGCCCTGCCCAGTGTCGATCGCGCCACTCCCCAGCTCCTGGCACAACAAGTCGTGGATGGATTGCCCCCGCCCCCATTACTCCCGTCTGGGTTTGAGGGATTGCCTGCGGTAGAACCATCCTCCCCGACTCCCCACCGCTCAATGCTCCCTACGTATTCCCCACTCCCTCCCCCACTCCAGCCACTCCCTTAGAACCTCAATACCTGGTTCTAGTAAATGGGGCGAGTCCCTTACTTCTAGAAGAGGTGCGCAAGGTGGAATCGGGCGCGTTTGTGCAAACCCACCAGGGCGATCGGTGATCCAAGCCGGATCGTTTACTCAACCCGATCGAGCCAATCAACAAGCCCAAGCGTTGGAGTCTCAGGGGATCATTGCGGAGGTCGTGCCCATCCTCAGCGCTGCCTATCCAACTGGGCAATCGCCGACCCTCCCTGCGATATCGGCTGCGCCCACCACTCCCCCCACTGCTCCTGGGTCATCTTCGATCGCCGTTTTAAGAGAAGTCCCGTTTGGGGAATTGCCCAGTTTGGCGTCTCCCCCCGCAAATCAAGTGTCGCAGCTTCTCACCACTGAGACGCTGGTAGATGACTCCTACTATGTAGCGATTCCGGGCGCACTGGAGGAATTGCGGGCGATCGCTGTCCGAGTCACCCAACTAGCCGCAGGGCTGAATGTGCAAGAACGAGCAGTGCAAGAGCGATCGATGCCCCTAGGTCCGCATGTCCTAGTTGGTCCGTTTATCGATCGGGGAGTTGCCAACCGCTGGTCTCGCTATTTTCAAAACTTTGGGTTGTTAGATGCCAGAGTATACTACCGACGCTAGCCAACGATGAGAGCGATCGATCGGTTAAGGTAGGCACCCCATCTAAATTACTGACCGATACTACTGATCTTTGTCAAAAAGACAGCTACATTCATGGGTAGCCTAGTTTTGATCCAAGGACAAGGCAGTGTCAGTAGTTTCACCAATAGAGCAATTAACCGATGGAGGTCGCATGATTACCGACATTCTTGAGATAGGTGAGCAACCAACCCTACGAGGGCAGGTGGTCGTATTTGGCTCTGGAATTGCTGGTGCCGAAGTAGCAACACACCTAGCACGGCATGGGCGAGAGGTCATCCTTGTAGAGAGCGGGCGCGAACAATTTGATCCGTCCATTCAAGCATTGAACGAGGTCATTTTTCTTGGCAAACGTCATCGAGAGCTAGACCCAGATTCCTACTACCATCGATATCTACCTCCCGAACTACGGGGAGTTAGTCGTGTGCGTCAGTTTGGCGGTACGAGTAATGTTTGGACAGGTAAGTGGAAATACTTGCAGCCTCTAGATTTTGAGGGCAGACCTTGGGTTGCTAACAGTGGCTGGCCAATTCACTTTACTGATCTTCTAGAACACTACCGTTCGACCGCAAAAGATTATGGTTTTGGTGATTTAGAGGCAGAAGCTGTCCGTCCTGGAATTGTGGATTTTCGAGCAAAGCTTGCCGCAGGTGGTTTAAAGATCAGCAGCTTCTATTGGGAGCAGACACCCACACGCACAGCAATACGCTTTGGTGAAGAAATGCGTCGCTCAAGCAACCTACACGTCGTGCTGGGTGCAACTGCAACGGAGTTAAGACTCGATGAGTCCTGCCAACGGGTCACTTCCGTTGTTTGCCGTTCCCTCGAAGGTCGCGAACTGATTGTTGAAGGCGAAGTTGTTGTCCTTGCAACCGGGGCACTGGAAGCGGCACGGCTCCTGCTAGCTTCAGACCGTCAACTCCCCGGTGGCATCGGCAATGCCCACGACCTTGTGGGTCGCTTTTATACTGATCACCCCAAACACCACACCGGAACACTCACGCCAGGTGCCTTAACTCGACAGTATGCCCATGAGCTGCAATATGCACCAAAGCCCCGTTTCTGTGTGTGCTTTACGCTAGACGACGCAACCCAGCAAGAGCAAAAACTACTAGAACACGTCTTGTACCTCAAACCAATCTACGAAAAACCGCTCGATCGCCTACGACGAACCTTGCAGTTCCGTCCCGGTTGCCGGGATGGCAATGGCACAGTCGCCTCTTACCAGGTCAAATTTGTGACTGAGCAGGTTCCCCATAAAGGAAGCCGTGTCAAGCTAGGAATCGATCGCGATCCATTGGGACAACGAAAGCTAGAAGTTGACTGGTGCTTTACCGATCATGATCAGCGATCGATAGCAAAACCCTACAACTGTTGACACAGCGGTTTGCTGAGGTTGGGCTTGGAACCTTTAAACTTTGGAGACGATCCACCGTGCTTGGAGACCATGACCGACGCGGCTCATCAAATGGGTACGACTCGGATGGCTACCCGACCCGAAGAGGGCGTCGTCGATACAAATTGTCGAGTGTTTGGTACTGAAAATCTCTACGTAGTCAGTTCAGCGGTGTTTCCGACTGGTCCCTCCTATTCGCCCACCTTCACAATCTTGGCACTCGCTCGCCGCCTTGGTCAGCACCTACTCCAAGCAACACCAACGTCAATTACAACCCTTTCAAGCCGTTAGGAATATCAGACCACAGGATTACTGGGAATCACAATACGTATCGTGAGGGCGACTCAAATTGGGATACGATATCATTTGGCTCTTACAAAATTGGGCAGTTGGGCGTTGCTGAGGGGAACCCGTTTGGTCTAAGCCATTCGGTATACAGGACTAAACCATCCATCCTGAGCCTTCGCCTCTTCCAATTGAGTTGTGCTGCTTCTGATTTACGATTCCCAGTGTTATCTCCGATCGCCCATGAAATTTTGGCGCAGATGGATTGGTCAGGTGTCATCAACCAGTTCCGATGATAGGTTTTTAGGGTTTCTGCAAAAGATCGAAACACTGGTGTCGAAGGTGTTGTCGATCGCCATGGTGGTGGTTTTGCTGGTGGCAGTTGCCGATCTCTGTCTATACCTCAGCCGCGAGATCCTCTCTGAACCCTATGGCTTCTTTTCTACAACGTTGATCGAGATATTTGGACTTTTTTCTCAACGTCCTAATCGCGTTGGAAATTTTAGAGAATGTTACCGCCTATCTAAAGCGCCATGTGATTCAGGTGGAGCTAGTAATTGCTACCTCTCTTACAGCCGTTGCCCGAAAAATTATTATCTTTGATTTTGAGAAAACTCCAGCTTCCTACTTAATTGGCTTAGCCGCCGCGATCTTTGCCCTGTCTTTGAGCTATTGGATCGTTCGCCGCACCAATCGCTATCAGCGTGAGCAACGCAATCGACAGCGCGACGCAGCTTCAGACGAAACTCATGATCATTAGCCCCAACGAAAGTCCCCGGCTTCTTGAAGAAAGCCGGGGACTTAATTGGAAATACTTACTTAACTTGCCAGATACTCGCGAATATCAGCCCGACGCTTGCGCAGTTTGCTGAGCGCTTCCCGCTCGATCTGACGCACCCGTTCACGGCTAATGTTGAGGCGATCGCCAATCTTCGCCAGGGTGAGGGATTGTCCATCCTCTAGCCCAAACCGCAGGGTAAGCACCTCTCGCTGCTGGGGGGTGAGGTCGGACATCAACCGCTCCAACTCTGCCCGCAGGGAAGACTGGGTGGCGAAGTCTTCGGGGGAGGGACCCGTATCCTCCAACAATTCGCCCAACTCGGTATCTTGATTATCGCCCACCCGCAATTCTAGCGAGAGGGGTTGGCGGGCACGCTCTAAATACTCACGCACTTGCTTGGAGGTTAGATCCAACTCCTCTGCCAACTCCGTAATGGTAGCAGTGCGTCCCAAGTCTTGGGCAAGCTGACGTTGCACTTTCTTGATCTTGTTAAGCTTTTCGGTGATGTGGATGGGTAGACGAATGGTTCGTCCCTTTTCGGCGATCGCCCGTCGTAATGGCTTGACGAATCCACCAATAGGCATAGGTCGAAAACCGATAGCCCTTTGTGGGGTCAAACTTTTCTACTCCTCGCTGCATCCCGATCGTACCTTCCTGGATCAAATCCAACAGGTCAACGTTGCGCTTGATATATTTTTTGGCAACTGAAACAACTAAGCGAAGATTGGCTTCTACCATCTTGTGCTTGGCGTGCTCACCCTCAGCAACAAGTCGTTCCAAATTATCGATGGAAAGTGTTGCGTGTTCTGCCCATTCGTCTGTGGTAGGAGTCCGCCCTAATTGGACGGCAAGTGCCTCCTTAAGGTCATTTAGCATGGCTAGACGCTGCACTTGCTTACCATAGAGAATTTCCTGCTCGTGGGTTAACAGGGCACACGACCAATTTCCTTTAAGTAAGTGCGGACTAGATCGGTGGAGGTCTGGGTAGTCTTCATGGCGCAGAGAAGATGATGGGAACTAGTGAAACAATTGTACTACTCGATGATGGAGACCAGGAACTAGAGCACTCGTCACGTTGCCCTTAGCAGCAAATGAATGGGTGACAGGAACCTAGAGGGATGATGAGGGTTCAGGCAGGTTGAGTAACCAGTGTAGCCAGGAATAATAAAGATGCGTAGATGGGTAGAGCAAGGAACAATCCACTGCGATCGCTCCACAAAGCTGAAGCTCTGACACTCGATCGCCTGTCTATAAGTTGTGAAGTGCTAACACAATTGCAAGCCTTAACCCTTGCCAGCTTTAATATTAAGAACCGTAACATTTATGAGTATGATAACATACCCCTCTTTGGGAGGAAAGGCAAACTTTGATCTACATCTGTAGGGATAGATTACCCAGAGGCCCTGTTGGAGAATGCATCCTGTGAGACAAAATCGAGGTTGAGGCGGGGTGAGATCGGTTTTCCTCCTCTAGTCCCTCCTCTGGGGGATGCAAAATGAGCTTAATCATTTCTTCTCCTAAATTAAGGATTTTGAGGAGCGCTTCATCATATCTCTTTACAGTGGCAATGAAGCTGGGGAAGGGGAAATGGGCTGGCGTGAAAGTAACTCATTCAAGAGACAGTGACCCTCTCAGGACTTTCTCAGAGTTATTTAGTAAGTTGATTCTTAGCATGACGCCTGATTCAGCAAAGCGGAGCAAACCTTAAGCAATTTTTTAAGCTTGGTAGCCCATTCCCGCTGGGAAGGACACATTCATTGAGCGTCTATATTCCCTCAGTCCCCTCACTTGTTTCTATAGATCATCTGAAGTTCAGTCCGCTTCTGAAAATGCCTTCCTAAGATAGAAGTTGCAGGGGCAACTCAATCGAGTGGGCGAACGAGCCAGTTAATGGAGGAAATGACGATGGCTGACATGGAACAAATCCTAGACCACAAATATGCGATCGATCGCGATTGCATGACACTGTCTCGACACGTCCTACAACAATCCCATAGCTTTTCTTCGGAGGCACAGGATCTCAGCGCCCTGATGAGCCGGATTGCCCTCGCTGCCAAGCTAATTGCTCGTCGCCTCACCCGCGCTGGTCTGGTCGAGGATGCCCTCGGATTTACTGGACAAACCAATGTCCAGGGTGAAGCGGTCAAAAAGATGGATGTCTATGCCAACCAGGTGTTTATCTCGGTGTTTGAGCAGAGTGGCTTGGTTTGTCGCCTAGCCTCTGAAGAGATGGAAGAACCCTACTACATCCCTGAAAATTGCCCCATCGGACGCTACACCCTCCTCTACGACCCGATCGACGGTTCCTCTAATTTAGATACCAACTTAAACGTGGGGGCAATTTTTGCCATTCGGCGGCAAGAGGGCGATGATCTAGACGGCACTGGGCAGGATTTACTGCAAAGTGGGCGATCGCAAATTGCCGCCGGATATGTGCTGTTTGGTCCCAGTACTTTGCTGGTGTATTCGATCGGCACGGGGGTTCACACCTTTACCCTTGACCCCAGTTTGGGAGAATTCATTCTCTCCCATGAAAACGTGCAAATCCCAGCGCATGGACCCGTTTACAGCGTCAACGAGGGAAATTTTTGGCAGTGGGATGAGTCCATTCGCGACTATATTCGCTACGTGCATCGGCATGAGGGCTACACCGCTCGCTATGGTGGCGCATTGGTGGGCGATTTTCACCGCATTCTCAACCAAGGCGGCGTGTTTCTCTATCCTGGAACGGTGCAAAAGCCCGAAGGCAAGTTGCGGTTGCTCTACGAATCAGCACCCCTAGCGTTTTTGATCGAGCAGGCGGGTGGGCGTGCCAGCACTGGAACAGAGGAAATCCTAGATGTAGTTCCCCGCGAATTGCACGCCCGCACCCCCCTGATTATCGGCAGCCGCGACGACGTGTCCTTAGTCGAGTCCTTTATCCAGGAACGCCAACGGGAAGAACGCGAAAAAACTACATGGGAGTGGGCTAAGGATGAAAGATGAGATCGCTGTTGGCTGCTAGTTTTTGGCGAATTGCCAATTGCTTTTAAGTGTTAACTGTTGATGGGAATGGAGAGCCACTATGACAACCACAAATCGCATTTTGGACGTTAGACAATATGGTCAAAGTATTTGGATGGACAACTTGACCCGTGACCTGATTGAAACGGGTGAGTTGCAAAACTTGATTGAGCATCAGGGGATTCGGGGGTTGACCTCAAATCCAGCGATCTTTGAAAAGGCGATCGCTGGTAACAAAACCTATGATGCGGCGATCGAGGCAGGGATTCAATCGGGCAAATCGACGCTAGAAATTTACGAGTCATTAATCTTTGACGATATTCGTAATGCCTGCGATCGCTTCCGTTCTGTTTACGAAGAATCGGATGGGTTAGACGGGTATGTCAGTATCGAAGTCCCTCCAACGATCGCCCACGACACCGAAGCCACCATTCGGGAAGCCAAGCGTTATTGTGAAGCGATCGGACGGGAAAACGTCATGATTAAAATTCCCGGAACCAGCAGCGGATTGCCAGCGGTGGAAGCCACGATCGCCGCTGGGATTAATGTCAACGTGACGTTACTATTTTCGGTACAAAGTTATGTCGATACGGCGTGGGCTTATATTCGTGGGCTAGAAGCACGGGTGGCAACGGGCGAACCGATCGATCGGATTGCCTCAGTGGCGAGCTTTTTCCTCAGTCGGATCGATAGCAAAATTGATGGATTAGTAGACGAAAAACTTCAGCAGGTGAGCGATGCTGCCCAACGAGCGCCGCTAGAAGCTGTTAAGGGGAAGGTGCGATCGCCAATGCCAAGATTGCCTATCAGGAATACAAAACGATTATCCAGAGCGATCGATGGCAAGCCCTCGCCGCTGAAGGAGCCAAGGTGCAACGCTTGTTGTGGGCAAGTACCAGCACCAAAAACCCCGATTACAGCGATGTCATGTATGTGGATCAGTTAGTGGGCAAAGATACAGTCAATACCCTACCGCCTGCTACCATCGAAGCCTGTGCGGATCACTGTGACATTGCCGATCGGATTGAGTCAGATATGGATGCTGCCTACGCGCTGATCCATTCCCTTGATCACCCTAAGGTGGGGATTGATCTCGATCGGGTGATGGATGATCTGCTAGCCGATGGCATTGAGAAATTTGTGCAACCCTTCAATTCACTCATGCAATCTCTGGAAGAGAAAGTTAAATTACTTGCTCCAGTAGCGTAGTTACTATCAGCGATTGGCAATTGGCTGTTAGCTAATGGCTAATCGCTAATCGTTGATAACCAGTCGTTCTTGTTCCATTTCCTCTAATTACCTCCCCCTTATGGTCACTCTTCTCGAAAATCCCCTGCGCGTCGGACTCCAACAGGACCGCATTCCAGAACCGCAAATTCTGACTATTTTTGGTGCATCGGGTGACTTGACCCAGCGCAAATTGGTGCCTGCTCTCTACCAAATGAAACTGGAGCGTCGCTTGCCACCCGAAATGACGATCGTTGGGGTAGCACGGCGCGACTGGAGCACAGAGTTTTTCCGAGAGCACATGCGCGAGGGTGTAGAGGAATTTGGCGGTGGTTTGCAAAATCGAGCGGTTTGGGAAGACTTTGCCAGAGGATTGTTCTACTGCCCCGGCGACATTGACAAGCCTGAAGATTACCAAAAGCTAAAAACGTTTTTAGCAGAGTTGGATGAGTTGCGCGGCACCCGTGGCAATCGGGTGTTTTACCTGTCGGTGGCTCCCCGCTTTTTTGGAGAAGCGACTCAGCAGTTGGGCACAGCCGGAATGTTGCTCGATCCCCACAAGCAGCGGTTGATCATTGAGAAGCCGTTTGGTAAGGATCTGAGTTCGGCACAGGTGCTCAACCATGTGGTACACCAAACCTGTGCCGAGGAACAGGTCTACCGCATTGACCACTATCTGGGTAAGGAAACCGTTCAGAACCTGATGGTGTTTCGGTTTGCCAATGCCATTTTTGAACCCTGTGGAATCGCCAGTTTGTCGATCATGTGCAAATTACAGTGGCGGAAACCGTCGGTTTAGAAGGACGGGCAGGCTACTACGAAACCGCTGGCGCACTGCGAGATATGGTGCAAAACCATTTGATGCAGTTGTTTTGCCTAACGGCGATGGAGCCACCCAACGCGCTGATGGCAGACAGCATCCGCAACGAAAAGGTGAAAGTGCTGCAAGCCACTCACCTAGCGGATCTGGAGAACTTGGAACTATCGGCTATTCGGGGACAATACACCGAGGGTTGGATGGCAGGCAAACAAGTTCCCGGTTATCGGCAAGAGGAAGGAGCCAGCCTCACCTCCACCACCGGCACGTTTGCCGCCATCAAACTCTACATCGACAACTGGCGTTGGAAGGGCGTTCCTTTCTACTTGCGAACGGGCAAACGCTTGCCCAAGAAAATGAGTGAAATTGCCATTCAGTTTCGGGAAGTTCCGTTCCTGATGTTCCAATCCGCCTCAAAACAGGCAAATCCGAATGTGTTGGCAATGCGCATCCAGCCGGACGAAGGCATCTCCATGCGATTTGAGGTAAAAACGCCCGGAACCTCATTGCGCACCCGATCGGTCGATATGAATTTCCGCTACGACTCCGCCTTTGGTCAACCCAACACCGATGCCTACAGCCGCCTGCTCGTAGACGCCATGTTGGGCGATCAGACCCTGTTTACCCGGGGTGACGAAGTGGAGGCGTCGTGGCGCATTTTGACTCCCCTGCTAAATGTGTGGGATGCCCCTGCTCCAGCCGATCGCATTCCCCTCTATGAAGCGGGCAGTTGGGGTCCGGTGGAGGCGGAGTTATTGCTTAATCAAGATGGTCGTCGTTGGCGGCGACTGTAAGCTTTAGGAGGGCGAGCCTTGCGGTAACGGCAAAGCCGCCCGCTCCCTCTCTGTCTCGATCGATTCCATACCGTTTACCCAAACCAACCCACAGCCCTTCCCAGATAAACTCCACCTATGAGCACTCCCCTTGTTGCCTTACAAAAACCCAAAGATATTTCCCTGAGTGAGATTGAAGCCGAGTTAAATCAAATTTGGCTCGATCAGGCAGGCGATAATCTGTCCCCGGTCGCCACCCGCGCCACCACCTTCAGCATGGTGATCTACGAGCCGGAAGAATTTCAACAACTGCTGGCGGCGTTGGGATTTTATGACGGACCGATCGATGGGATTCATGGTCCTATTACTAAAACCGCCGTCCGCGCCGCTCAAAAGCAATATGGGCTGCGGGTAACAGGTCGGGTCGATCCAGAGACCCTGGCAAAACTGCGCGAAGAGTTGAAAAAACAGCCGGACGATCGGGTGGAAATCTCCAACCTGAATATGCGTGGATTTAGTGTGAGTGATGCGATCGCCGCCCAAAATCCTTGCCGCATCATTACCCTGTGCCCAGAGCTAGGAGAAGACGAGGGCATTACAGCCCAAGTCTCCGCCTACTGCCCGATTCAAAAAAGTGGTATGTCGGGTATGGTCTGCTGCGAATACATCACCCTGCGGGGATCGAAGGATGCGGTACACCGAATTGGCGATCTAGTGACTTCGCTGATGATTCCCGATCTGCCCCGGTTTGTCTGGTGGAAAGCCACCCCCAATCCAGAGCAAGAATTATTTAAAAAACTTGCCAGCCAAAGCCATTGCATCATTCTCGACTCTTGCTACTTCAGCGATCCGGAGTCGGAGTTCACCAAGATGCAGGAGTTGATCGAGTCGGAGACCTATCTGGCGGATTTGAATTGGCATCGCTTGTCCCTCTGGCAGGAGCTAACCGCTGCGGCCTATGATCCTCCAGAGCGGCGGGCGTCGTTGACGGAGATCGATCGCGTCACCATCGACTACGAAAAGGGTAATGCGGCTCAAGCCCTAATGTTCCTGGGTTGGTTAGCCAGTCGTTTGGGTTGGGAGCCTGTGTCCTATGAAGAGGTGGGCGGCGACTACGACTTAAAACACATTCACTTTAAGGGAACCAACGATCGCCCGATCGAGGTGGAGTTGGCAGCAATTCCCGTGGCAGACCCCGGTGAGATCATTGGCGATTTGATCGGCTTGCGCCTCACCTCCACCAACCCCAATGCCAACTGTGCCACCATTCTCTGTTCTGAAACCACTGGCTGTATGCGGATGGAGTCGGGCGGCAGCGCCCAATTTAGCCGCACCGAGCAGGTGACGCCTCTGCCCGATCAAAAAGCAGAATTTCTCATGGGGCAACAGTTGCAGCGCTGGGGACGGGATGTGTTGTATGAAGAGAGCTTGGCGGTGACGGCGCAAGCCTTGAAGCTACGCCAATAACTGGTTAACGCGATAAATTAGAGCATAGCGGATGTCGATCGACATCCGCTATTGGTTTATCAGGAATCCAAGGAGGGCACCATGTCCATTGAAATTGCTCAGGATTACCAATCGATCGAACCTGTCTGGGAGGTTCCAGAACCCCCGACTGATCTAATTTTTGATGACGGAGTGCCCTTGGAAAGCCATCGCCACCGCATTGCCATGAACGTCCTAATTGACTCTGCTTTGGCTGTATTAGAGGACAAGCCCAACTCCTTCGCAGGCGGCAACATGTTTGTCTACTACAGTCGAGAGCAGGCAATGAACCGCGACTTTCGCGGACCCGATTTTTTTGTAGCACTGGATGTAGCTGGCGATCGCGATCGCAAAGGCTGGGTTGTCTGGGAGGAGGGTGGACGCTATCCCGATTTAATCGTTGAACTAATGTCGCCCTCCACCGCCAAGGTGGATTTGGGTAAAAAGAAGCAACTCTATGAACGGGTGTTTCACACGGCTGAGTATTATGTCTATGACCCATTCGACCCCAACTCGCTGCAAGGGTGGCGATTAAACAGTCAAGGCTACGACGCGATCGCCTCCAACGAGCATGGCTGGCTCTGGTGTGAAACGCTGAACCTGTGGCTGGGAACCTGGGAAGGTTACATCCGCCGAGAACCTGCGACGGAACCCTGTGCTTGGCTGCGGTTCTACGATCGCTCTGGCAATGTGATCCTGTTGCAGGAGGAAGTCGCAGAACAAGGAAACCCAACGGGCAGAACA
>JAAUSV010000107.1 GCA_012032525.1 Leptolyngbyaceae cyanobacterium SL_7_1 | reverse complement strand
AGGGCGTTTAGAAAACTACCCAGTGCGGCTTTTCCATTCCCCAGCAAACTGGTCTACTCCCCCCCACGAATATGGACCGGGAGTCGTCAATCAGCCGTGGTTTTCTGAACCCACTTTTCCTGAAAATCTAAATCAGCGCTGGGAGATCGGGTTTCATTACATTGCCACCGAAGCGATCGCCCCGATTTTTATTGGAGAGTTTGGAGGACGCCAAGTTGACCAGCGATCGCGGGAGGGCATCTGGCAACGCCGATTGGTCGATTTTATCAAACGCCATGATTTGAGCTTTTCCTATTGGAGTTGGAACCCCAACAGCGGCGACACAGGCGGAATTTTGTTGGACGACTGGCAAACGATCGATTCTCCTAAGCAAGACTTGTTGAGTTCAACTCTGTCGAACATTGGTTCCGTTGCCAGTGCAACAACTGCGGCTTTGCCCCGGTCTAATCCACCCATCCCCACTTCTACCCCCAGCCCCGCCCCCAGCCCAACATCAAGCCCCACCCCTCCATCTGAAATATCATTTACGAACACTGGTTTAAGGGTTAACTCTCTGATGCAGTCCGACTGGCAGACAGGATTTTGTTTTAGCATGCAGGTTGTCAACCGAGGAACCACCAGTGCAGGCGGTTGGGGACTGAGCTTTCAGATGAATCAAGCCGAGATTAGTAACAGTTGGAATGGGACATTTATTCGGCAGGGCGATCGCTACACAGTGATACCACCAGAATGGGGACAAGCCATTCAACCCGGTCAAACTGTTGACTTGGGGTTTTGTGCAACCAAACAAGGCGCAAATTATTATCCACAAAATGTCATGATTACCCCCCCATGACTAGCAACCAATCACCCCTCTTCTCCTCTTTTTTCCCCAGGTTAGAGGGAAGCATCGCAGTAATTCTTAATTTCCCCTAGTCCAGTGGTTAATTCTATAGGAGGATAAACAGTAGATTATTCATACTGCATGCCATCTGCATTCGTGGTATCCCTCCAAATCATTCCTGGCGTTCCGTGAAACTCCTTTTCTCTTCTCAGCAATTTCGCGGGTTACTCCTGCGATCGAAGCAGCTAGCTATTTTTGAAGCGTGTGTCATCGGGCTGGTATCGGGGTTAGCGGCTGTTCTGTTGAAGTATAGCGTTGGATGGTTGGGGGGATGGCGAGTGCAGGCGTCCCATCAACTACCTGCCTGGTTGATCTTACCTGCGATCGGACTAGGGGGAGGTTGCCTGGTGGGGTGGTTGATCGAGCGGTTTGCCCCAGAGGCGGCGGGTAGTGGGATTCCTCAAGTCAAAGCAGCGCTGGCAAATGTGCCGATCGCCCTCAATCTCAGAGTTGCCATAGTCAAATTGCTGAGTGTGATTCTGACGTTGGGTGCTGGATTAAGTTTGGGACGACAGGGACCGACGGTGCAGATTGGAGCAGCACTGGCAGGTCAACTGAGCCGATGGATTCCGACCTCTCCAGAGTATCGACGCCAATTGATTGCTGCCGGAGCCGCAGCTGGACTGGCGGCTGGGTTTAATGCGCCGATCGCAGGGGTTCTATTTGTCATGGAAGAATTGCTGCGGGATTTTTCAGGGTTGACGTTGGGCACTGCAATTTTGGCATCGTTTATTGGAGCTGTTGTCTCGCGGGTTTTGGGCGGACAAAGTTTTAGCCTCGATCTAAATGTGATCGCCTATCAAACCAGCGTTTCCCTACAGGACATCCCCTTTTTGCTAATTCTGGGTTTGTTGGCAGGCCTACTGGGTACCCTGTTCTCCAAAGGGATTTTCTTTAGTCTCAACTTCAACCGTCGGGTACTGCGCCTGAGTTTGCCCTGGAGAATTGGCTTGGCGGGGTTGATTTCGGGATTAGCCACCATACTGTTTCCCATCAGTTTCCGTGACAACACCGGATTGCAAGAATCTCTCAGCATGGGCAATGCCAGCCTTGAGTTTACGCTACTGGTATTTGTGGTCAAGTTTGTGCTGACACTGGTTGCCTATGGCTCAGGCGCACCGGGGGGAATCTTTGCTCCCTCCCTGATTCTGGGGTCTGCTTTAGGGTATGTGGTGGGTTTGTCGGCACAGCATCTAGAGACCCTGGTTGGGTTGCCCATGGGAATGCCCGCTGGCGTTGGCTCAACCACAACCTACGCCTTGGCGGGGATGGGAGCCTTTTTTAGCGCGGTGACTCGTGGTCCGATCACAGCGATCGTCATTGTATTTGAAATCACAACCGACTTTAATCTAGTCTTGCCGTTGATGATTGGGTCAGTCATTGCCTATCTAATCGCCGATCGCTTAGCAGGTGAATCTTTTTACAACCAGCTTTTAGCTTGGAATGGAATTCATCTAGAACCCGATCTAGCTTCCCCACAAGATTCCTTGAGCACGCTGATCGCAGCGGATTTGATGCAACGTCGAGTAGAGACCCTATCTAGTGGCATGGGGCTGAGCGAGGTTAAACAAGCTTTCTCCCGATCGCACCATCGCGGTTTTCCAGTCCTCGACGATGGCAAATTGGTCGGGATTGTCACCCAGTCCGATTTGGCGGATCCCTCGCGCTACCCGGCTGACAGCAGTGAGGTGAGGCTGGCGGATGTCATGACACCCCAACCCGTAACCGTCAACCCCTCAGCTCCCTTGAGCAAAGTTCTATTTTTGCTCAATCGCTTCAAACTCAGTCGTCTGCCTGTCACCGAAGCAGGCAAGCTCGTTGGCATTATTACCCGTGCCGATATTATTCGCGCTGAAGCCGATCGCATTGGGGGGGAAACAGAAATTGGACCACAATCAGAGCCGTCCTATGTAATCTATCGCACCCGATCGCCCGTAACAGGTAAGGGACGCTTGCTCGTGCCCCTGAGCAATCCCCAAACAGCCCCATCACTGCTCAAATTAGCAGCGGCGATCGCCCACGATCGACACTACGAAGTGGAATGTTTGCATATCATCACGATTCAACGGGGCACCTCCCCGGCAGAAACGCCAGTGCGCTCGATCGTCGGTCGGCGGTTGCTGCGACAGGCAGAGCGTCTGGGACAACAGTGGCATGTTCCAATCCACACAGAAATTCGAGTGGCACATGATGCTGCCCAAGCCATGCTAGAAGCGATTAAGGAACGTCATATTGATCTGATCGTAATGGGGTGGAAGGGTAGCACCACCACTCCTGGTCGAGTGTTTGGCAGCGCAGTCGATACCATTGTGCGGCAGGCAGCCTGTGAGGTGATGCTGATCAAATTTGATCCCAAACGGCAGTTTGAACGGTGGCTGGTGCCGATCGCAGGCGGTCCTAATTCGCTGGAAGCACTAAAACTATTACCCAGTTTAATAACCCTGGGAAATCAGCCTCAAGTCTCCATCTGTCAAGTCTTTGAATCGGAATTATCTCCGATTGAAAACGATCGAATGGAGCGCATCATGCACGAACTAGATAAAGCGCTCCCCTGCCCAGTGTTAGCGCGTCCACTGCAAAGCACCTCCATCGCCAGTGCCATCACCCAGCTTGCCACGCGAGAACACTGTGATGTGATTGTGCTAGGAGCCAGTCGCGATAGTTTGTTGCAACAGGTAATCAAGGGAAATATCCCGGAGACCATTGCTAGGGATAACGACTGCACCATTATTTTAGTGAGAGGGGCGATCGCTTCATCAACTCTTTAAACTTCATCACTTCTTTAAAGGTTGATTCAATCTACCCTTGCCAACCTAAATTAGGATTTCACACGCTAAGATAGCTTTTTGCAGAAAAAGGGTGCTAGAAAAAGAATAGCGTTAGTCAGGGGTAACCCCTCTGCGGGGTGCACTGAGGCTCTTGTGTTGGGAAATGCAACTCCAAACAACAACTTGTAGAGAGCATCATATGCGAGTTGTTTGTAATATTCTTTTACATTGTCCCCTATTTTTCCGGAAGAAGCACTGGGTTGCCTGACTCCTTTTATAGAGAGGAGAGCGATCGGTTCGCTTTCTTGTTCTTGCTAGTCCACTCCCAGGAGTTTGTTGTTCGGTTTCCTTCCACCCCGTAATCCATCTTGTCCTGTGCAGGTTAAGCGTCCCCGTCAGATTCTTCAACAGTGTGTGAGTCTCTATTCGCACGTTAGTCTTGGGCTGAAAGCGGTGACGCTAATCAGTTTTACGATCGCGGGCGTTGTCATCGGCGTTAAACAGCTCGGTGGACTACAACCGCTAGAACTGCGAGCCTACGATCGCCTGGTTCGAGCAGAAACCGATCAAGGCAGTGACCCAAGACTATTGATCGTTGCCATTACCGAACAGGATATTCGTCGATTGGGTCGTTCTACTCCAGCCGATGAAACCGTTGCCACTGTCCTAGCCAATTTAGGACAGCATCAGCCCCAAATCATTGGGTTAGATCTCTACCGTGATGTGCCCCAGCAACCGGGACACGAGCAATTGCACCAGCGATTACAAAATGATCCCGTCGTCGTCATTACCAAATTGGGCAATGGCACCGAAGACACTATCCCACCCCCCTCCGGCATACCCGCGGAGCGCATTGGATTCAATGATTTTGTGATTGATCAAGATGGTATTATTCGGCGCAGCCTCTTGTTTGGTGGCTCCTATTCCTCCTTTTCACTCCAACTGGCTCTTCATTATTTGGCAGAACGGGGCATCACCCCCCTCGCAAGCCGTCAAAATCCTGATTTTATGCAATTAGGAGCGGCGACCTTTTTTCCCCTCAACGCTCGGTCAGGGGGGTATCAAACCGTAGACGATCGGGGATATCAAATTCTCTTAGACTATCGATCGCCCGATCACGTAGCTCGCCAAGTGACCTTCAGCGAGGTATTGGACAATCAACTCGATCCAGACTGGGTAAGGGGCAAAATTGTTTTGATTGGGACAGTGGCTCCCAGCGGCAAAGATTTGTTCTACACCCCCTACAGTGCTAACCAACAGGTTGATCACCAAATGTCTGGAGTGGAAGTACATGCCCAAATGGTCAGTCAGATCCTTGGGACTGCCCTAGGCGAGCAATCTCTCATCTGGTTTTGGAACGAATGGCTGGAGTGTGGGTGGGTACTGTTGTGGGCACTGATCGGCGGCGGGATAGGCTGGTACATTCGCCATCCCCTAGCCCTGGGGTTGGGCTGTGCAGTTATGCTGACGGGGTTAGCGGGTATGGGGTTGTTGCTGCTGACCATCAGGGGTGGGTGCCTCTGGCTGCACCGGGTTTGGCAGGGCTGTTGACCACTGGAACAGTCGTTGCCTACCGCGCTCAACAAGCCCAACGACAGCAACAGATGGTAATGACCCTGCTAGGACAAAACACCTCTCCTGAAATTGCTACAGCCCTGTGGCACAATCGCGATCGCCTGTTGCAATCTGGCAAACTCCCCGGACAAAAGCTGATCGCAACCATGCTGTTCACAGATATCCGAGGGTTTAGCACCATCTCAGAACCGATGCCTCCAGAAGCGCTGCTGGAACTATTGAATGAGTATCTAGAGGCAATGACCGAAGAGATTCGCCATTATCAGGGGATTGTTAATAAATTTACAGGGGATGGGCTACTGGCAGTGTTTGGAGTGCCGATGCCTCGATTAACATTAGAAGAAGTTGCCCAGGATGCTTTCCGGGCGGTGTCGTGCGCTCTAGCCATGAGCGATCGCCTCCAGCAACTCAATCACCACTGGCAGCAAACGGGGATGAGACCCATTCAAATGCGAGTCGGTATTTTCACCGGACCCGTTGTAGCCGGGAGCCTAGGTGGAAAGGATAGAATGGAATATGGTGTCATCGGGGATAGCGTCAATATTGCCTCTCGGCTTGAAGGGTGTGCCAAAGACCGACAAATCAGTAACTGTCGTATCCTAATCGCCTATGAAACATTGCAATACATTGAAGGACAGTTTGTTGTAGAACCGTGGGGCACGATGGAACTGCGCGGCAAACAGCAACCCGTTGATGTCTATCGCGTTGTCAGTCATGCAGCTAACGTCGCCAGGGCGATCGCGCCATCCGGCGAGTTATCCCACAAAAAATCTAAACTTGAATCGCCCCTTGAAGCGGAAACTCAAGCTAACTCGTTGAATCTATTGGAATAAGGGTACTTAGTAAAAGCAGGCGACTTCCTGACTAAGTTGTATCACCGCAACAACCGACTTAATTTAATGCTGGTTTTACCCTTTGATTGGCAAAACTAGCATTTGATTCAGTGGAACAACTTGTTTTGATCGTGACCAAACCTTCCGCACCGCTTTTACGGCAACGCATCTGCCATGTTCAAGCATTTTTCTCAACTTCGTTACATAACCAGAACAGTACCTATGATTTTCACTAAATTTCAGCCTTCCCCTCGGCTTATGAGCGTTGCATTTGAGGTTGTTTCTGTTATTGGAATTACCGTAACAGGGCTTTCCTTCCCCGTCCTCGCTCAACAATACAATCCTCCTGACTGGGGCTTACCCGGACGACGCGAGGGCGGTGGCACTCGTGGTTGCTGGGTCAACCAGAGCGATCGCACCAGCGACATTCCTCTGACCGCCTTAGTTCCCAGTCGCAATGTCGGCTATACCTCAGCCGCCTATCCCAGTTTCTTTGTCTATGTGCCCCAGTTCTATGCTGAGCAAGCTGCCGGAGCAGAATTTCTCCTCAGTGATGCAGAGGGCAATGAGGTTTACGTCGCAACGTTTCAAACTAATGCCAATGCAGGCATCGTCCGGTTAAATCTGCCCGATACTGGAAATCTACCTCCCTTGGAGTTGGGTAAAACCTATCGCTGGAGTTTCTCACTCATTTGCGATATGGACGATCGCTCTGCCGATCTGGTCGTGGAGAGCTGGGTGGAACGAACAGAATTATCTCCCCAACTCGCCGCCACCGTGCAAAATGCCACTGCCTCCCAGTTGCCCAGCATCTATGCAGAAGCAGGCATTTGGTATGATGCCCTCAACAGCTTGGCAGAGTTGCCCTACCAGCCCGGCAACCTCGTCCCAGCTTCTCAATGGACTAATCTCTTGCACTCAGTCGAGCTAGACCACATTGCTAGGGATATTCCCATTGAGTCTGTTGAGTTACGGTAAAGTAATTGCGTTGAAAGCGTAAAGATTGGGCAAGTGTTTAATACTTTGAGAGAATGAGAGCGAAGAGGGATTTTCTCTTTTCACAACAGATTCTTATTCTTTAGAACAAATTCAAAATTTACGCCCTTCGCATGCCTTTCTCCACAGTTTGATTAATTTTGTGGGCACAAAACGTCCACAAAATTAATCAATAAGGTAAGTTTCAAACCTGTCATCGTCTCCTGAAAGTAGATCACTATGTCTCGCATCCTATCCTTGGTTTTACGGACAGCTCTGCCGCTATCGTTGCTGGGTACAATTACAGTAGTTGGCTTGCCTGATGTGTCAATGGCTCAACAGTTTGTGCCCCCCGATCGAGGATTGCCGGGACGGCGTGAAGGCGGTGGCACACGGGGCAGTTGCCTGCGGGGTCAAGTTCCCTTGACGGCACTAATGCCCGCTAGTAATTTTGCCCAAACAACTAAAACCAGTCCTACCTTCTTTTGGTATGTTCCGCCTTTTCTGGCTGAGACCGCAGAATTTGTACTTTTAGATGAACATGACAACGAACTCTACCACACGACTGTGCAGTTGGTTGAAGATGGAGGCGTGGTCAGCCTGAGTCTTCCCACCGTCAAGGATGCAAGTGGGACCGACGTGTCCTTGCTAAACGAAGGACAAGACTATCATTGGTACTTCTCCCTAATCTGTGACCCCGACGATCGCTCTGGAGACGTGTTTGCCGAAGGATGGATTCAACGAGTTCAACCCACCCTTGCCCTTACCAATCGATTGGCAATTGCCCGCACCGAGCGTGAGCAGGCAGCGGTCTATGCCGAAGCAGGGATATGGCATGATGCTCTGACCACGTTGGCTGAGTTACGGCGATCGCAGCCCAGCAATTCTGCTTTGCTCTCCAACTGGATTACCCTATTGGAGTCCGTGGATTTGGAAAATATTGCCAGTGAGCCTATCATTTCCTGCTGCGAACCAGTTCCTTCTGAGCAATCAACGATTCCCTCTGAGCAATCGTTGGTTCCTTAAATGACCTTACAAAGTTAAACCCCATAGCTTTTTTGAGAGGGCGGCAGTCGCCGCCTCTCAAAAGCTATGGCAGTAGCCAAAACCATGAAGTGAACCTCCCAACCCTGATTACGCCGCAAAGCCCTACTATTTGCCTCAATACTGTGCTTTTGCAGGAACGGTTGTGGATGAATTCGGCACCGCAGGTTGGAGCAATATCATCATTTGTTGGAGACCTCGTTGGATACGACGAGTTACTGTCATGGGGCTCACACCAGTGCGTTCAGACACTTCTTGGCGAGACATGCCTTTGTAGTAGACAAATTCAATCGCGATTCGGGTCTTCTCTTCGAGCTGGTTCAGCGCCTGTTGCAATTGTTGGCGGTCTTCTTCCCAGCCTTGCAGGGTCTGGTAATGGATATCTGGGAGAGTCTCGCCAAGGGTGAGGTGGGAGTCAAAATGCTGGCTGGACGTGGCATCCAGGCTCAGTGGAGAGCGATTTTTATGGGAAAGACAAATTTGTTGCCACTCAGCCATCGATACGCCTAGTTCTTGAGCCATCTCCTGATCACTGGGACAGCGCCCTAAACGTTTTGACAATTCTTCATGAACTTTTTGTCCTCGTTTTTGAAATTCTTGCCAACGACGAGGAATTTTTACTGCGCCACTTCGATCGCGCAAAAAATGGAGAATTTCTCCTCGGATATAGGGAACTGCAAAGGAGCTGAAGGCGCATCCATGTTGGGGATTAAATCGTTCGATCGCTCGAATTAAGCCCAAGTAGCCAATTTGCTCTAAATCCTCAAACGATTCTGAACACTGATAGCTCATACGATGAGCAATTTTACGCACTAATCCCGCATTCAGGCGCACCAGCTTATTGCGAACTTCTAACTGGGGATTTTGGTAATAGGACACGAGCAACGACATAGCAATGGAATGGGAAGGGGATTGGGTAGCCATTAACAGAACACCTTGCGTTCAAACCTGTGCCTATTTTGGGCGGTAGCTCAAAGCAAGAGGATCGTTGTTTTACGGGATTATTTATGGAGGCTTTTGCAAGAGACGGGGTAATTACGTAGGTGATACGGACATCCTCTAGCTGATAATCCAGTTGGTGATTGGGCAGACAGAAAATACGGTCTACATCCTGTGATTTTCATCACCGTCGTTATGCATCTTCATCACTCATTCATTGCTGTTGCAGTCACGCGATCGCCTGTGAAATATCACCTGTATTGCAGGTTTCAATCACCTAGTTGGGTCTAGAAAACCTCGATAGTATAAACATTGAACGGAGTGTTCCAATGTCTACTACTATCTGTCCCAACCCTACTGAAGACTGTCCTGCTTTTTTACCAACCAACAGCCGCAAAACAGTTCGAGAAGTCACCCCCGTGTATTGGCGCAAGTTAATTGAGGTGGGAGTGCCAATTGATGCAGCCCGAATCATCGCTTGGGCAATTGCCCGCTATGACTTGGGCAAACGGCTGCCCACTGCCTATCAACAGGGATTGATCCAGCGTTATTGCCGATTTGTTTGTCGAGCTGAGTTGTGGCGAGTTAATTTGTTGGCGGCGTCTCTGTAGCGCGGTCTTGCCACTCTCCAAGTACGGCGATCGCCACTCCCAACAAAACGATCCCCGCTCCCAAGAGCACGGATTGTCCGGGCGCTTGTTGAAAAATTAGATACCCCAAAATGCTTGCCCCCACTGGCTCAAACAGCAGCATTAGAGCAACCAGGGTGGGAGATGTCCAACGAACTGACCAGTTAAGCGCGGTGTGACCAACGACTTGGGCAGACAGCGTCATCAGCAGGGTGTAGAGATAGACAGCCGTTGGAAAACCCCAGTAGGAAATGCCAATCAAGGGGGGTAAGGGGAGGAGGACGATCGCCCCAGTGGTGTAGGCGATCGCTGCATAGCGCCCAATCGTCAATCCGTGCCGCTGCGCCTCCCTACCCAGCAAAAAGTAAAAGCTCGCCATCATCGCGCCCGCCAACGCCAATAGGTTACCCACTACAGGCTGACTGGCTGTGATATCACTATTGCCAGAGGCAATCAGGATGCCTCCCACCAAAGCTACTCCAATGCCCAAGCCAGTGAGGCGAGTGGGCATCTCTCTAAACCAGAGCCAGGAGATCAGGGCTACCCAAATCGGGTTTGTAGTGACCAGGGTGGCGGAGGCAACGATCGAGGTCAAGGAAAGCGAGGTGATCCAAGTGGCAAAATGTAGGGCTAGACAAACGCCAGCGGCGATCGCATACCACAAGGCAATCGAGCTGGGGGAAGATTGTCTGGCAGTGCGCCACACGGGAATTAGGACCAATGAGGCGATCGTTAGCCGGGTAGCAGAGAGGAACAGGCTAAAGCCAACGCCACCCCCTCCAGATGCTTCGATCGCCAGGACAATAAAAACAGCCGCCGCTGAAACCGCCAGCACACCAGTTATCAGCACCAACCCAACCTGAAATTTTGTTGGAGGAGAAGGCGGAGTTGGGGAACCTGGCATTCCTTCCTACCACCAGCGCAGTTCTAGATAGCCTCGTTCAGGACGAGCCCGTTCCTCTTCGGTCAGCCACTCTACTGGCTTATAGGTGGCAAACACGTGATCCCACCAGTCCACTGCCAAGCCAAAGTTGTGATTCCACATGCCATACTTGTGATGCACATAATGAACTGGCATTTTCATCCAAAAGCACTTGCGGGGGTTTTCGTGTTGCAACTGATGGGCGTAGGCAGAAAACGCCGCAAACACCAATGCCCCCATAAACCAGCTAACCCCGGCTTGCCAAGAGACGAAGAACATTACGCTCATGGCGATCGCACTACCCAGCACATAGTCACGAAACTCCCACAAAACGCCCTGTCCCTCATTGCGGCGATGGTGATCGCGATGGCGTGCGCCAATCCGCTTGGACACGTGCATGAGGCGATGCAACCAATATTCCACTAAACTGGCAAAGACAAATGCCCCGACAAAGCAGGATGCCATAACCACTAGACTATTCACCGTAATCCCTCCAGTCACACCAATCCACATTCAATGATTTTACAATTTGTAACCCGTTTTGGGGCAACGCCAAAGTCTGGGCAGGCGCTAAGATCCAACCAGCTCTAGTGTTCTTGAGTTGCTAATTGGGGGGTAGCAGGAGTTCCCTGGGTGCCCAGTTGAATCAGTTCTACCTTGTAGCCATTGGGGTCTTCCACAAAGGCGATTACCGTGGTGCCGTGCTTCATGGGTCCGGGTTCGCGGCTGACTTTGCCGCCGCGCGATCGAATTGCCTCGCACGTACCATAGATATCATTCACCCCGATCGCGATATGACCGTAGGCATCACCCAAATCATAGCGATCGGTGCCCCAATTGTGGGTCAGCTCTAATACGGTGTTGTCTGCCTCATCGCCATACCCCACAAATGCCAGGGTAAATTCTCCACCCGGATAATCTTTCTTCCGTAGTAGCTGCATTCCCAGGACATCGCAGTAAAAATTTAGCGATTCTTCCAAATTACCAACTCGCAACATTGTATGTAGCAGTCGCATGGTTTGTTCTCCCCACATTGCAACTCTTTCATTTTGAAGGAAATCTGGCTGGTTGAGTACTCCCCCAATCACGTTTGTGAAGGAGTGCCCATATTTACCCCACTAATTTTTGTTGGAACAATTAATTCTTGTAAGAACCCCCAGTTAATGGTTTAATCATCAGAACTTATGTATGTTGGGCAGTGCCCTAAAGATTTAGATGATTCTGTAGGGTATGGGAAAGTCACTCTATCGAGAGTAAAACTAAACCAATCGGATCTAACTTGATCAATTATTGACCCCAGTAGCGAAAAGGGAGATCGTCATGGTGGGCAGCTCAAATACTCAAATCAAACACATTCAAGCGAGAGAGATTCTCGACTCTAGAGGACGCCCAACGATCGAAGCAGAAGTGATGTTGGTCAATGGGGCGATCGGCTTGGCGCAAGTCCCCAGTGGCGCTTCGACGGGCAGTTTTGAGGCACACGAATTGCGGGACGGCGACTCTGCTCGCTATGGGGGCAAGGGGGTATTGCGGGCAGTGGTCAATGTGGAGGAAAAAATTCGTCCCCGCTTGGTGGGATTAGATGCGATCGATCAGTTGTCAATCGATCGCACCCTAATTTCCCTAGACGGTTCTACGAACAAATCCCAACTGGGAGCCAATGCGGTTTTAGCGGTGTCGCTGGCGACGGCTAGAGCTGCCGCGACGGCGGTGGGGCTGCCGCTCTATCGCTATCTGGGCGGACCCCTTGCCAATTTGCTCCCCGTACCGCTGATGAATTTGATCAACGGGGGTGCCCACGCCAATAACAATATCGATATTCAAGAATTTATGATTGTTCCGATCGGCGCTCCTACCTTTCAAGAGGCGTTGCGTTGGGGAGCGGAGGTGTTTGCTACCTTGAGCAAGGTACTCAAGGAGCAGGGGTTGCTCACAGGGGTGGGGGATGAGGGCGGATTCGCCCCCAATTTGGACTCCAATCAAGAGGCATTGGAATTGTTATTACAAGCGATCGAGCAGGCGGGCTATCAACCCGGTGAAGAAATTGCCCTAGCGCTGGATGTGGCAGCCAGTGAGTTCTATCAAAACGGACGTTATACCATCGAAGGGGCTACCTATTCCCCCGTCGAGATGATCAACTATTTGGCAAATTTGGTCAGCCAATACCCCATTGTCTCCATTGAGGATGGCTTGCACGAGGAGGATTGGCAGCACTGGCGGTTGCTGACTGAGAAATTGGGCAGTTCAACGCAACTCGTGGGCGATGATCTATTTGTCACCAACCCCATCCGCCTTAAACGAGGAATTGAGCAACAGGTGGGCAATTCCATCTTGATCAAGCTCAACCAGATTGGTTCCCTGACAGAAACTTTAGAGGCGATCGACCTAGCCACCCGCAGTGGCTACACTTCCATTATTAGCCACCGTTCTGGAGAAACAGAAGACACAACGATCGCTGATCTAGCGGTAGCAACGCGGGCGGGGCAGATTAAAACCGGGTCTCTCTCCCGCAGTGAGCGGATTGCTAAATACAATCGTCTCCTGCGGATTGAAGCGGAGTTGGGCGAAAAGGCAGTGTATGCTGGCGTTGATTCCGAGTTGCGACGCTAAATCATACCCGAAGAAACCCAGTGCCTTGCTTGCTTATCGAACCAGCAGAATGAACATTGA
>JAAUSV010000106.1 GCA_012032525.1 Leptolyngbyaceae cyanobacterium SL_7_1 | reverse complement strand
ACGACGCAAGCCTGCCTCCCCACATGGCCCGGGTTCATGGTCATGGCGTTGCCGTGGCGGTGGATCGTCATTGCCGCACACATGGGGGCGTGGCGTGCTCCTTCTGCGCCGATGCGGGCATTGGTAACGGCTCCTGATACAACGGGCGAGGCATCTAATCGTTTGAAAATTAGCCCATCCCGCGACGTACCCCAACTAGCTTCCCGGCTGAGTTTGACAGTCAACCCATACTTGTGGAAGAAACCCTTTTCGTAGGCGACCACAAAGGGAGCGCAATCATTTACAGGCACGAATCCCACCGTGAGGCTGGGCTTTTCCAACGTGCTGGGATCGACCACTTGATCCACGGCGAGAGCCGCTTGGGGGCAACAGGGGATTTTGCGGATTGTTTGCAGTAACGCCACAGGCGGCTAGGCTGGTGGCAGCGGTAAAGCCGCCCAGCCCGTAGAGGAGCGATCGCTGACTTAGGTAATTCATGGGTTTCTGTTGAGTAAAGGGGTGTTGAAGCGATTAGCAATTCGCAATTAGCGTGAAAATAATCTCCCATCGTAGGGGGTTGGCATTGCCAACCCCCTACAGCGGGCGTTTGTGCAACCAAAATTTCACTAGTTTGGAGTGGCGGGGCGATGGGTGACGAGTTGTTGGAGTCTGCCCAAAAGAAAATCGAGGACTAGCCCGGTTCCACCAATTACTAAAATTGCTAGAAAGACGGAATTCAGATTCAAGCGGCTCCACTCATCCCAGACAAAGAAACCGATGCCGATGCCGCCAGTTAACATTTCAACTGCCACAATCACTAGCCAAGCAATACCCAAGCTAATTCGCAATCCGGTAAAGATATAGGGCAGACTGGCAGGCAGAATGATCTTTATCATTTGTCGCCAGTGGGGCATTTCTAGCACCTGTGCGACCTGAATATATTCCTTAGAAACATTCGACACTCCCAGTGCCGTATTGATGATGGTGGGACACAGGGAGGTGATGAAAATCACGAAGATGGCGGAGGGATTTGCCAAGTTGAAAATGGCGAGGGCGATCGGCAACCAAGCTACAGGCGAAACCGGGCGGAGAATCTGCACGATCGGGTTGATTGCCATCATCGCTTGCTTGGATGTGCCAACCAAAAAGCCTAAAGGAACAGCAACAAGTGACCCTAGCAGAAATCCCAGAAACACTCGTCTTAGACTGGCAAGTAGCAGCCAACCAATTCCCAAATCTCCGGGTCCGCGTCGATAGAAGGGATGCAAGATGAAGTCTAGATTAGCCCGAAAGGCATCCAGCGGCGTGGGTAACAAATTGGATATGAACGCAGCAACGAACCACCAAACGCCAAGCAAAACTAAGAACCCGATCAGTGGCAACAAAATGCGCTCCTGCAATAGGGCAGGACGCAAGGCCCTGCGCCAAGTTGTAGTGGCAGCCAGCACAACCGTGTGAATACTTAGGGGCATGAACACCTCTGAATTATCCAAAGTGAGTGTATGAATCAGTTCCCCATCCCAGGATGGAGAACAAAAACACCTAAGGATTCTGAAGACGAATGGCGATAAAAAAGCCGATGCCTCAGTCTCCTCTCAATGCCGACGGAGTTAGCTGACGGGCTAGGACTGAGAGATGTCCGTCCTTACACAGTTAGCAATCAATAGAATTAGATTGCATTCGCAAACCGCATAAAAATACGCCCCAAAGGTTGGTTCCCCCGTTTCAGGAAGCTCATTCCAGTGAACCTGTACTGAATTAGGCAGACGATATTTAGTTTGAAGCTAAGCCTAGCATCCGGCGTTTTGGCAAGTCAATCTACCCTCTTGTAGATGGAACCGTCTGCCGACCGAGACAATTGTTCAGATTACCGAGCGCTTCGAGGTATTAGGAATAGGTTCAGCTACTCTCGTCGCAATGTCTCAGGGACACCGACGGGAGAGAGTCCGGCGATCGCCCTTAAATTCTGAGTTCGCAGCAGTTCAGCAAACCGCAAGCCCGATCGCAATTCAATTTTGGCTACCGCTTCAATCGCGGCTAGGAGGTGACGAGCCGCTTCCGATTCACTGTACCCGCGTCGTTGGGCAATCTGAATTGCCGCCTCATCCGCTTCAATTTCTCGTTGGGGGCTTTGGATCGATCGCCACGCTTGTAACCCTGCTAGCGCCGTTAACCCCCCTGCCATGAGCACTCCCACCGCATCGGCTTGGGCAAATTCAAACACCGTGCCGATGACTCCGGCGATCGCCAATCCCCGGTTCAAGTCGGGTTTGAGCCACTTAATCCCTGTCAGCCAACTGACAGTGCGCAGCAACAGCAGATCTCGCTGGGGTCTAGACAGTCGCCCCCACAGGTCAAAGTTGATCAAAATCGGGCGCGATCGATGCCACGGCATCGGCAGATCGGTATGGATCACCGCCGCTTGCTCCGGCTTGTCTACCAGTTTGCAATACATTCGCCCTGAGGCAGGCATCAAATCAATCAGACGATAGACTTCAGAAGTTGGAGTCATGCGGGTTGAGGAGCTAGAGGGAAATCAGGGTGAATGCTGGCGATCGCCAACCACCTAATATCATGCAGCAACCGAGTGATATTTCTCAACACACCGCACAAACATTTCCACGCCGATCGCCAACACGGTCTCGTCAAAATCAAACCGGGGGTGATGGTGGGGATAGGCAAGTCCTTTTTCCGCGTTGGCAGAACCAAGGAAAAAATAACACCCTGGAACTGCTTGCAGGAAGAAGGACATGTCTTCGCCGCCCATCGTTTGGCATTCCGGCACAACCCCAGCGGGCGTTTCAATCACCGTCTCGGCAACCGAGCGGACGAGAGCGGCGATCGCCCCGTCGTTTACCACAGGCGGATAAAGCTTACGGTAATCCAGCGTGTACTCCGCTCCATGGCTTTGACACACCCCAGCAATCACCTGCCGCACCCGCTGTTCAAAAAAATCGGTCAAGTCTGGGTCAAAGTAGCGCACCGTCCCCTTGAGCTGGGCGGTATCGGCGATGACATTGCAGGCGTGTCCGGCATGGAAACTGCCCACCGTCACCACCCCTGCTTTCAACGGATCGACGTTTCTTGACACAATCGGTTGCAGCGCGGTAACGACCTGGGACGCCACCACAATTGAGTCGATCGTTTGGTGGGGCATGGCTCCGTGTCCGCCCTTGCCTTGAATCGTGCAATCAAACAACTCCACCGCCGCCATCATCGCTCCAGTCCGCACCCCCACCGTTCCCAGGGGCAAATTATTCCACAGGTGTAGCCCAATGATTGCCTCCACATCGGGATGATGGAGGACGCCCTCTGCAATCATCGGCTTGGCGCCGCCGGGTCCTTCCTCAGCGGGTTGGAAAATGAATTTGACCGTACCCGCAAACTCCTGCGGATGGCGAGAGAGATAGTAGGCAGCGCCGAGGGCGATCGCCACGTGTCCGTCATGCCCACAGGCGTGCATCACCCCGTCGTGTTGTGATCGATAGGGCACCTGATTCAATTCCTGGATCGGCAGGGCATCCATATCGGCACGAATCCCCAAGACCCCACCCGGTTTCGTGCCCGACACCATTGCCACAATCCCCGTTTTGGCAATCCCCGTTTGGTGTTCAATCCCCCATTCTCGCAGTTTCGTCGCGATAAAATCAGCCGTGATTGTTTCCCGAAACCCTAGTTCTGGCTTTTGGTGTAGCCCACGCCGCCACGCGACTAATTGGGGTTGCAGCGCTTGAATCTCTGGGCGCAACTGGGCAAGTTTGGTGGAAGCCGGGGTCAGGGAAAGAGGAACCATAGGATTGTGTAGTGATAGGGTATCGAGTATAATCTCGTTTCTTTAAAGTAACGTGTTCGAGAACTGCCGATCGCCACTATCTAGCAACTTTTCTAGATCTAAACTCGACCCAATCTCAGCCAACTGGTCTGTGTCTGTGAGGGTATTGAGGTGGGGAACCAACCCCAACACCCGCGTTTTGGGTGAGGGATTGCAATTGCTCGATCGCTGCCCAGTGTTGAATATTGTCCTCTGCTTGCGGTTGCACACAGTTGAGAACAATCCCTTTGAGCCTTACCCGGCGATCGCGTGCCAGTGCGCCATGGGCAACCGCTTGGGCGATCGCACTGGGCTGAACTGGCACAACCAACACCGTCGGCAATCGCCAATCCCCTGCCAAATCTGCCCATGTCGATTGCCAATCGATCGGCGAACCCAATCCCCCCGCTCCATCAACCAAAACGAAGTGATTGGGTTGACGCAATTGCTCCAACCGCCGCCATTCCTGCCCTAAGGATGGGTCATCCTCCAATCGAAACACGTCGATCGCTTGACTGGGATGATACCGCTGCCAATACGCCATCAAAATCGACGTCAGCACTGTTTTCCCAACGCCGCGATCGGTTCCGGAGATCAATAGTGTGTTCATAAAAAGCGATTAGCGATTAATGTGTTGCTTCATCCCTCATCCTTCCGCCTTCATCCCTCCTAAAACGGTTCTCCAGTAACGCTAATGCGCAAGGTGAAGTCCACCGCATCATTGGCAAGAACATCGATCGCATAGCTGCCATTCTCAGGCAACTGGGCTTCCCAATATTGCACACCGCTGGCGTTGCCGATCAACTCCCCATCGGGAAAGCGCACATCCATCACGGCTGCGCCTTCAGTCATCTCGGCAGTCATCACCTGTCCGGCTTGCGCTTGGATTAGGTATCGCCGAATCAGGTTAGGGGCAACTCGCTCGGCAACCAAAATCGTATCGTTGCCTGCGGGGAAGCGAATCACCTGGGTAATTACCTCTGGAGGTTGGGGGGAGGTGGGTGTGGGGCTAGGGCTGGGTGTGGGGCTGGGTTCGGGTGCCGCTTGACGATTGACGGTCAAGCGATACTCACTCTCCTCAATGTTGCGGACAGGACTGAGACGAAGGTAGTAGTTGCCGCTATACTCCAATACCCCTGTCCAATTAGGGACGCGCTCCGATCGATCGTCTGCCAACTCTTCATTAGGAGCGAGGACTGTCATCAAGACACCTTCTTGCTCCAGCGAAGCAGAAAGGGTTTCCCCCTGTTCTCCCGGCACCAAGTAGATCACGGTTTCATTAGCTTTCAAGTTGCCCTCCGCCGTTTTGGTTTCTCCGGGGGCGATCGCCAATCGTTGGCGATATTCAACGGGTTCCACGGGCGCAGGGGTGGGCGTGGCGGTAGGAGTGGGCGTGGCGGTAGGGGTGGAAGTCGGCGTGGCGACGGGGGTTTCCCTGGGCGAGTTGAGGATGGCACTGACCACCGCCCAAGAACCAATCCCTGTCACCAGTGCCAAGCCCAAGCACAGTCCCAGCACCGCTAAGGGATTGTCCCAGATAGACCGCTGACTGGGACGAGGGACTACTGGGTCGGGCGATCGCGCCGCCGGATAGGAGCGAGTCGGAGTGGGATCGGGACGGCGACCGATGGCGATCGTCTGCATCTGAGATACATCGGGGGCCGTGGGAGTGGGGGTGGGCGCATGGTCATGGGTTGGGCGGGCAAGGTGGCGGCGGGGTTGGTCAGCATCTGCAACCCTTGAGCCACTTCACTCACCGATTGGTAGCGATCGCCCGGACGGTAGTTCAGCATTTTGTTGAGCACCTGTGCCAATCCGGGGCTGACGTTGGCATACCGTTGCCAATGCCAGGTCAAATTCACGTCGTCGAAGAGTTCCTGAGGTTCGCGTCCAGTCAGCAATACCACCACAGTCACAGCTAGGGAATAGAGATCACTACTGGGGTACGCCCGCCCAGTGTGCATCTGTTCGCTGGGGGCGTAGCCTGGTTTGCCCACGGTGGTTTGCTGCGCCGTGTTTCCAGGAAGCTGGACGCGGGTAACGATTTCTTTAACGACGCCAAAATCGATCAGCACCGGGAGCTGATCCTGCTGGCGCAACATAATATTGTCGGGGGCGATATCGCGGTGGATGATGCCTTTGCTGTGGATGTGGGCAAGGACGGGGAGGAGTTGCCGCATCACTTGCACGACTTCTGACTCAGAGAACACTCGCCCTTGCAGCTTGCGATCGTTGAGCAAATCCCGGTAGGTTTTGCCCTCCACATAGTCTTGCACTAAAAACAGCCGCTCATTTTCCTCAAACGTGGCGCGGAATTGGGGAATTTGAGGGTGCTGAATCTGATAGAGAATCGCGGCTTCCCGTTGAAACAGTTCCTTGGATTTTTCTAGTGCATAGGCTCCCATTTGCAGAGGAATGAACTCTTTTAGGGCGCAACGCTCATTAAAGCGACCTTGATCTTCTGCCAGATAAGTTCGCCCAAACCCGCCCTGTCCTAGCACACTCAGCAGGCGATACCGATTTTGGAGAATAGTTCCTGTCGAAATGGGTGGTTGCATGGCAAGGAATTCGCCCTCATAGTCAAGAAATTACTGCTGTTCAACAGCATATCTACTTTATCGCTAAGGGTGATTACGGAAACGGGATAGGAGATCTTTGCACAACCTTAGTCATTTCTATACAGCCACCATGCAACTTGGCGCTGAAGTTGAACGTCACCGTATTTATGATGACTCGGATTGTGAATTTACGTTAGAGATGGGTGATTGTACTTGGGCATTGGCTCGCCTCTCGTAGCAATATGGTATTAGCGGTTCTGGTTGTATTAAGGTCTAGGAAAATGTTTAAGCGTTGTGTTCATGGTATCGTTGCTGTCACGTTAGCTGCGCCGATTGCTGCTGTGATTACAGGGCAGGCGATCGCTAGCAAAGATAATTTTTTGGTTCAAAATAACAGTGGCGAAGACATTGTTGAACTCTATGTCTCCGCCTCCAGTCGTGCCTCTTGGGATACAAATTTGTTAGGGGGCGATGTTCTTGCCAGCGGTGAAAGCACCCCAGTCACCTTTGGCGACCCCTCTCCTCAAAGCTGCCTATATGACATCATGGCGGTTTTCTCAAATGGGCAAACCGTGGAAGATTACCAAATTAATGTTTGCAGTAGCCCTGGCTATACCTTCTCTGGGCAGTAATTGAGGCAGGTGCGATCGCCCGCCAATTCATTCAAACGTCACAAAATGGGAGGTCATCTTGCTAAGCGGGGTGACCTCCCCCTGCGTTTGATCAAAGGAGTGTGACTATGGCATTTGTCTAGCTTTGCTTGCAATGCGTAACGAGGGTGGCTACGGCGGTAGATTCCGGATGTAGGGTGGGGACGGTGTATAGGGAAATGAAACTTCCTAACACAGGTACTTCCCTATGCGCATTTTGTCTCTGACTGTGCTATCCAGTTTAATGGTAATTGGTTCAGCGATCGTTACTCAGGGGATTGCCGTTCAAGCAGAGTCACAGCCAACCAATCTGGAACAGCAAGTGGTTGGAAGTCGTAGCCGCAACACCTCCTACCGGGGAAGTGGTCGTAGAGCGGTCTTGGCGTTGACAGAGCATTGCCCCACCCAAGATTGCGCCTAGGGCGTTTGGAGTGACTCCTCCATTGGCGTGGCAAATTGTTGCTGAAGCTGGGTCAATTGATACTGCGCATCTTCGTAACATCCCATCTTGCCCGAATCCAAGCAGAGGGCTGCCGATTGTTGAAAATCGGCGATCGCTCCCGGAATATCCCCCATTTCCGTTCGTGCCACTCCCCGATCGTAGTAGGCGAGTACGTGGGTTGGATCATGGGTCAGCGCTGCTGTATAGTCGGCGATCGCCCCTACGTTGTCTCCTAGCTCGACCCGTGCCAAACCCCGATTGTAGTAGGGATCTGCATCCTCTGGATCAAGACGAATGGCGATGTTAAAGTCCTCGATCGCTCCCACCGCATCGCCCAATCGCCGCCTCACCAATCCTCGATTTTGATAGGCTAACACCGAGTTGGGTTGCAGGTTAATTGCCTGAGTGCAATCTGTAATTGCTTCTCGATGATTCTGCAAATTGGAACGAGATAGGCAACGGTTTAAATACGCTTCTGCCAGATTGGGATCAAGTTGAATTGCCTCAGTGTAGTCGGTTTCAGCCCCTTGTTCATCTCCTAGATCCGCCCGCACATTGCCTCGATTGACGTAGGCGGCTGTGAAGTTCGGATCGAGTTTGAGCACTTGAGTATAGTCGGCGATCGCCCCCTGGCGATCGCCCAATTCAAATCGCACATTTCCCCGCTGGTAGAGCGCTTGGGGCGAACTGGGATTTTGTTGAATTGCCTCGGTCAAGTCCGCCAATGCCGATCGGGGATCCCCTTGTTTGAGGGTTGCCATGCCCCGGTTGATATAGGTGGTGGCGTCAGGATAGACCCGCAACGCCCTCGTAAAGCTAGCAATGGCGCGATCGGGCTGTTGCGACTGTAAGTATTGATTGCCCTGGTGTTGAAAGTACTGAGCTGTCAAGCGTTGAGGCAGGCGACTGACCAGCAGGAGCAGCATCCCAGCCGTCGCTGCCAGTGCCACGCCTCCCAGATGGCTCAAGTGCCACTGGGGGAGGGGCGATCGGGATTGGTTTCGTTTTGCTGTGGGAATCACCGTGTCGGGTTCGGTTGAGTCAGACCGGGGCTTCAAACGGTTCAAATCATCCAACACCTCGGTGGCAAGCTGGTAGCGCTGCTTGCTGTCGGGGTGCACCATTTTGTTGAGGAGGGTGACTAGCTCCGGACTAACGGACGCTGGAATTTGCCAACGGGCTATCTCGCCATTGTGATTGCCACTCAGCAGGGCGGATAGATCGGCGTTAGACAACCCAGTCAACGCTTCAATTCCAATTACCCCAACTGCATAGAGATCGGTGTTGAACTGCACTTGGCGTTGCAACTGATCGGGGGAAATGTAGGCAGACACCCCATTGGCAAAGATTTGGGACGGCTCTGGCGATCGGGCAGTTTGGGAACCAATCTCCTTAAACACCCCAAACCCGGTTAACACCAGCCGTCCATCTGATTGCCGCCGAATCAGGCTAGACGGTTTGACGCTGCGATGCACCAATCCCCACCCATGCACGATCACAAGGATTTCTAGAATTTCCCGCAGCAGTTGGATCACCTGAGTCTCCGCTAGGGGATAGCCAGGGCGGATCTCTTCCTCTAGCGATCGCCCTTGAATGAATTCCTCAACCAGATAGAAGCTGGCATTTTCTTCAAAAAAATTTTAGAATCTTGGGAATGCGATCGTGACTACTGAGCCGACCTAGGGATTCTGCTTTCTTCTTGAGAAGGCTAACCACAAACTGTTGACTGCGGGAGCGATCGTTGGGCAATTGCAGTTCTCTGACTACCCGCTCAGGGTAGTCTGGAAAATGGGTATCTGTGGCTAAATAGGTTTGCCCTAATGCGTTTGACCCTAACACCCGAACCAGTTGATAGCGTCCACCCAATAGTTGACTCACGCTGTTCTACACCCTATTTTGATCGCCTGCTTGGTGTCCATCTCCACCGTTAACCCGGTGGAGATACGGTGAATGACGCCAAACAACCTCGTCTGATTATTGCATAGCTCTCTCAGTCTCTACCCCTCGTTAAGTAATCTAAAAAGCCCTCTGGATACAGAATCAGCTCCCCAGATGTAAATCGATGAACGTCTATCCATATCGCCGTTTTTTGGCGATCGCCCTCATTAAAGGTCAGGGCAGGCAGTTGGTAAAATTTGCCATCGACAAAATCACAGCGATAGAGCTGGATCAATTCATGTCCTGGAATGCCATTGAAGGTGAATAGATTTTCGATGCAACCGAGGTAACAAATATTGGTTAGTTCCGCCTGGATTTCTTCTTGGAACTCCCGTTTCAATGCTTCGATGCTGGGCTCCCCAAAGTCGATTCCGCCTCCCATGGCACGATAAAACGTTTGTTGCTTGACGGGGTCATACCCTTGCGACACAAAAACTCGATCGCCATCTCGAATCACCCCCAATGCCAGTGCGCGAATGTGTGTTGCGGTCTTCATAGTTAAATGGGTGAACAAAGTAATACAAGATGACAAGCTACTTGGCATAAAAGTTGCTAGTTATCTTCTGCAAAATTGGAGCGTTTGCTTGCCGGAATTCGCCAATCTGGATTTTCACCGCCCACGATCAAACGTTCGATCGTGACGTAGTCCTTGCTGAATTGTTTGAGGGCATTGATCAACACATCCAGGGCGATCGCATCACTGGTTCCTAGATCGAACCAGCACCGTGCCCAGTTTCCCTCATACTCCACCTCGCTCATATTGTGCATCAGCGCCATCAAACTGCTGTCGGCTAGCTCCTCATCGTATTGGGTATAGCTGATGTCCAAACCCGTTTCTTGCACTTGAAGATTCTCGGCATTAAACCCGCCGAGTTTGCCTAACAGGAACCAGGAGTTGAGGACTTCTTCAACATACTGCTGCTCGATGGGGGAGGGAATGGTGACAAATTCCAACCAAATCCATAGATCAAACAAATCGCATTCACGAAATTCAACATGCATAAGGAGGATTGGGGTTTAGGGGCATACTGTGGGGTTCGATATGCCTAATTTTAGTGCCAAGCAGATAGCGATTCACGATCGGCGGGCAGTGGAAGTAGACAAGGAATCCTGATCGCTCTTGGGGGAGTTGGGAGCACTGCGTGTTTTTAAGGATGCACCCCGCTATACAAGTTGCTGTCCCCCGTGAAATAACGATGGTTTAAGCCCTAACGTCTGTGGAGAATGGGGTCTACATTGGATGTAGGGGTTACCAAATGACGGGTTCTCAATCGCTGCTGCGCTGCCACACAATGGAGCTACTGGTTGTTTATCAGCAAAATCCTACGATCGCCCTCCGCAATCAACTCGTTCGACTGAATGTTGGGCTAGTTCGCAAGATCGCCCACCGACTCAGCCATCAGTGTGTTGAGCCCTACGATGACTTGGAACAAATCGGTTATCTGGGATTAATTCGAGCGATCGAGCGCTTTAACCCCAGCCAAGGATATGCCTTCAGCTCCTTTGCCGTGCCCTACATTCGTGGAGAAATGCTACATTTCTTGCGCGATCGTAGCGCTACTGTAAAAATACCCCGCCGTTGGAAAGAATTGCAGAGGGAAGGGCAACGCGCTCGATTGGAACTAAGTAAAACGTTGGGGCGACAACCTTCCGATCAGGAAATTGCAGAAAAATTGCATGTGTCTACAACTGAGTGGCAACAGATCAGGCTTTCAGTCAAAAATCGATCGCCGTTGAGCCTCGATGCAACCATCAGTCATCAAATTGACGTACCGCTAACGTTGGGCGAAACCCTCCCAGATACTAGTTCTCAGTTGTTAGAGTCCCAGACGGAGGAGCGTCAACAACTGTTGCAAGCGTTAGCTCAGTTAGAAGATCAAACACGGCTAGCCATTGAGTGTGTCTTTTTCAAAATCTCTCTCGTAAAGAAGTTGCTCAGCGCATTGGGGTGAGTCCGATGACCGTCAGTCGGCGCATCCAGCGAGGATTGGAGCAAATGACAGGGTTGCTTCAGTCACAGACACTAATTGCAAAGTAGCTTCCGTTGAGAGTGCAAGGGATAGCGTCGCCAGCTAACTCAAGACACTGATCTTGCTTTCTTAACCTGTTGCCTTGATTTCTTGTTGCTTTCTTGACGCTAAGGCAACTGGCATAGTCTTTAATGTGATAGTAAGGGAAAGAACCTAATATACAGATAAAGCATCTATTTTGATTGATTAGTAAGTAGATGTGGGGAGGATTTGTATGAAACGGTTTTTGAGTAAGACTATTGCTGCATTTTCAAGTGGGTTAGTCGTGTTGATGGCTCCGATTGCCCTGAGCCAAACGGTCCAAACTCCTTTACGTTCCACGGTGCAAGTCACTGGCAACTCCGGTGGCACCCAAACGAACGATGCCTGTCGTGGGTTTATGTTTTCGGCTACACCCGCTCAAGTGATTCAGGTAACAGAACCCTCTGCCTCATTGAGCTTTCGGGCTGAAGGGAGTGGGCAACTAGCCCTGCTGGTGACAGGTGCTGGCAGTCCCATCTGTGTGCCAAGCACGGGGGCAGGCGAGGGAGTCACAATCCCTGGGGTATGGCAACGGGGCACCTACTCTGTGTTTGTTGGCAATCGAGCTACAACAGGGAGTCCATTTACACTGTCGATCGTGCAGGAAAATTAATTCGTAATGATTCTGTAGGGGCATTGCAGTGCAATGCCCCTACAGGGATTTGAATAGTTAATCCTTGATTTGTTGGGTTGGAACTTCGATCGCCTCTACATCTACTGTGCCAGGCGGAGTCAGTCGAATAAATTTTGTGTTTTCGATTTTGAGGGGTTCACCACAACTGGGACAGCGGAATTGCATCCCTTTAACACCAGTCGATTGATAACTGCATACGGGGCATTGATCCTCGACTAGATTTCGCCTTAACCACCATTGGAATGCTACAAATCCAATCACGGGAGTGAGGATGATCAAGCCCAACAGCACAAGAAATGATTTGACTAACCAACCTAGTCCGATCGCCCCTAGCAACCAAGCAATTACCAGCAGAGTGATCCAGAACCCAATTCCCGAAAGATTGAACTTTACACTTCTGTAGTCATTTCGATTCACTGTAATCTCCTCCGATTAGGGCACTACGGGGCTGACAGCATCGAGTTGGTGCATGGTAGTACTCACGGTCACCGTCCTAGGTCAGTCTTCATTCAAGGATAACGCGCCTTTGGTGAAGCATTCAGGCTGTAATTTCCCCTATCTGGTTCGGGTTTCCCTGTCTAGTAGATCAGCTAGTTGATGGGTCAACGCCTGTTTGCTAAAGGAAGTCATAACGTGTTGTCGTAGCCATTGACCATCACAGCGGTGCTCTAAGTTATTGGTGTTTGACTGAGCACTGAGACTGTCAATGCAGGCGTTAGCAACCGCGATCGGGTCACGATGGGGGACTTGCCATCCTGTCTTGCCATCCTTGAGTGGCTCGGCTGAGCCATCAGCGTCGCCGGATATGACTGGGACACCACACGCCATTGCTTCTAAATAAACAATACCAAACCCTTCCTGAGAGGGCATCACATAAACGTCGGCAAGGCGATAGTGTTCAACTAGGGCATCGGTGGCAACAAACCCAGCAAACACCACCCGATCGGCAACCCCTAAATCGGCGGCGAGTTGGGCAAGCCGGGGTTGGTCATCCCCCCGACCAATTACTAAATACTTGACGGTAGGAAAGACTTGGGCGATCGTGGGTAGCGCCCGAATTGTCACATCTACCCCTTTGTAGATATCACCCGACCACAGCCGGGCAACGGTTAGGAGCACTTTAGAATCAGCTAGCCCATAGTATTTGATCAACTCCGCAGAGGGACTGCCTGGAGTGAATTTTTTCTGTGTCTACTAC
>JAAUSV010000105.1 GCA_012032525.1 Leptolyngbyaceae cyanobacterium SL_7_1 | reverse complement strand
AACACGGCAACTAGATGGCTTGATCAACAATGCAGGCACAGATATCACCCTATCGGTTGAGGAACTGTCGATCGCCGACTGGGACAAGGTGATGGGCGTCAACCTGCGTGCCCCCTTCGTCCTCTCCAAAGCCGTCTTCCCCGTGATGAAACAACAGGGCAGCGGACACATTGTCAACATCACCTCCACCGCTGCCAAACGAGCTTGGGCAAATGCTTCTGCCTACCACGCCAGCAAGTGGGGCTTACTTGGATTTAGCCACGCCCTCCACGTCGAGGGACGCCCCCATGGCGTCAAAGTTACCGCCGTAATTGCAGGTGGCATGCGCACACCCTTTCTGCTCGATCGCTTCCCTGACCTCGATCCCCAAGTCCTCCAAGATCCCAAAAACGTGGCAGAAACCATCCGCTATGTCCTGATGCAACCGACTGAGACGGTGATTCCAGAAGTCACAGTGATTCCCATGCGGGAGAGTTCGTGGCCCTAGGAGATCGGCTGTTAGCAATTAGCGGCTCGCCCACATCTCAAAATCTAACTCTCCTCTTCCCTCCTCTCTCCTCCCTCCTCCCCATGCCTCCCGCCATTTTCCTTGATAAAGATGGAACCTTGATCGAAGATGTGCCCTACAACGTTGATCCCGATCGCATTCGGCTCACCGCTGGGGCGATCGCCGGATTGCAGCAATTGCACCAAGCCGGATACCCACTGATCATCATCTCCAATCAAGCGGGGGTGGCACGGGGGTATTTTGCGGAGGCGGCATTGTTGGGGGTGCAGCAACGGGTGCGGGGGTTGTTAATGGAGGCGGGGATTCCGCTGGCGGGGTTTTATTACTGTCCCCATCATCCGGCGGGGAGTCTGCCGCAGTATGCAATTCCGTGTGACTGTCGCAAGCCCCGTCCGGGGTTATTGTTGCAGGCGGCGCGGGAACAGGCGATCGACCTCCAGCGTTCCTGGTTTATTGGCGATATTCTGCATGATGTGGAAGCAGGACGGGCGGCGGGGTGTCGCACCATCTTGCTAGATAACGGCAATGAAACCGAGTGGGAATTGTCCTATCGACGCTTGCCCCACCATGTAGTGAAGGATTTGAGTGAAGCAGCAGAGGTGATTCTGGCGATCGATCGGCGATCTATCCCTACCATCCCAGGAGTTCCACAATGAACCATTCTGCGATCGAACTCATTCACTCATGGCAGGGGCTGACGGTGTTGGTGCTGGGGGAGGTCATGCTCGATCGCTATTGGCAGGGTAGTGCCGATCGTCTCTGTCCGGATGCGCCTGTCCCTGTGGTAAATGTCAAGCAGCAACAGGATTTTCCGGGTGGAGCGGCTAATGTGGTTGCCAATTTAGTCAGCTTGGGGGCGCGGGTAATCGTGTTGTCGGTGTTGGGCAAGGATGGGGAGGGCGATCGCCTGCATCAGTTGCTCACCCAATCCGATCGCGTGACTGATCACCTCATTCACAGTTCCCAACGTTCCACCTTGGCAAAGCAGCGGGTGATGGCAAACGGTCATCTATTCGTCCGGTTCGATACGGGCAGCACAGCGTTGATCGCCCCCCTTGAGGAAACAATCGTGATCGATCGACTCATAGAGCGATTTCCACGCTGTGATGCGGTCATCGTCTCAGATTACGACTATGGAATCCTCACTCCCCGCATTGTGCAAACCCTCGCAGACCTACAGGCATCATCACCCCGCGTCGTGGTGGTGGATTCTAAGCACCTGCAACGGTATCGAGCGGTGGGAGTGACGGCGGTTAAGCCCAATTACAAACAGGCGATCGCCCTACTGGACTTGCCCCCCAATCCCACCAGCGCCAAGCCCAAATCGCCGCTTGTAGCACCCAGTTGTTAGCAGCAACTGGAGCCGCGATCGTCGCGGTGACATTGGATGCTGAGGGAGCGGTGGTGTGCGATCGCCATCAACTCTACTCCACCTCAGCCATTCCTGCCCCCAGCCACCAAACCTCCGGAGCCGGAGACACCTACGTCAGTGCCCTCACCCTTGCCCTCGCCACCCATGCGCCCCTCTGCTTGGCTGCTTCCATCGCCGCCGCTGCCACCGCCGTTGTGGTACAACATCCAGGCACAACCTGCTGTGCGGCTGGGGAATTGATTCACCAAATACATGACCCTGTTCCTTGTGGGGTGGGCGTTTTACCCGCCCAATCAGGACTAGGCGGGCAAGATACCCACCCCACAAGAGGCTAAAATCCACCCTATGCTAACGGCTAACCGCTCATTGCTAACCTACCATGCTAACCTGGCAAACCGCTCGTCACATTCTCTGCGTCCGCTTAGACACGATCGGGGACGTAATTATGACCACTCCGGCAATGCGGGCACTGAAAACTACCTTGCCCGATCGCCAGATAACGCTGATGACCTCCTCGGCTGGAGCGGCGATCGCCCCCCTGATTCCCGATTTGGATGACTTGATTGTGTACGACTCGCCTTGGCTGAAGGCAACGGCTCCTCGGCAGACCAGTGAGCCGGAATACGCCATGATCGAGCAATTGCGGCAAGCCCAGTTTGATGCAGCGGTGATCTTCACGGTGTATAGTCAAAACCCGCTGCCATCGGCATTTCTCTGTTATATGGCGGGAATTCCGCTGCGGCTGGCGCATTGTCATGAAAATCCCTACCAACTGCTGACGGACTGGATCAAAGACCCTGAACCGGAGCAACACATTCGCCATGAGGTGCAACGACAATTGGATTTGGTGGCAAGTGTGGGAGCGACACTATCGGATCAGCGGATGCGATTGCAAGTTCCCTCGTCCGCGATCGAGCAGGTGCAACAGCAATTGGCAATGATTGGGCTTGAGCAAAATCGTCCTTGGGTAGTGATTCATCCCGGTGCAACGGCGGCTTCCCGGCGCTACCCACCGGAGCACTTTGCGGTGGCGGCTCGCACCTTGGTTGATGCTGGAATTCAAGTTGTATTTACTGGAACTTTGCCTGAGATGGAATTAGTAGAATCGATTCGATTGCAAATGGGGGTAAAGTCCTTCTCACTGGTCGATCGCCTTTGCCTCACCGATCTAACGGCACTTCTCTCTTTGGCTCCCTTACTGATTTCTAACAACACAGGTCCAGTTCACATTGCCGCAGCAATGGGAACTGCAATTGTCGATTTGTATGCACTGACGAATCCCCAGCATACCCCTTGGGCAGTTCCCAATCGGGTTCTATATCACGATGTCCCGTGTCGGATTTGTTATAAGAGCATTTGTCCTGAAGGACATCATCATTGTCTACAACTGGTGGAACCCGATCGGGTTGTGCAAGCAGCATTGGAATTGTTAAATGGAACGTCAGTTTCTACACTAATGCCAGTCATAGAGTTGTCTGTTGGCAATCAAAAAATCGCTCATTTTTCTACACCAATTCTAAGTTAAGGATAAACCCAAAGATCCCCGGCTTCTCGAAGAAGCCGGGGATCTGAGCAGCAGTATTTCAGGATTCAGATAGAGTTGCGATCGTTTTACCAGAATTATCTTACTCAAATTCAATTACTCCTTACACACTTTTTTATGACTGCGATCGTTGATATTCTCATCCCCACCTATCAGCGCCCTGCGGCACTCGCGGTAACGCTAACCAGTTTGTGCGCCCAAACCTGTCGAGAGTTTCGAGTCATCATCTCGGATCAAACGGAAACGGGAGAACCCTTGCAAACTGGCGAAGTTCAAGCAGCTTTGCGGGTATTGCAAGCCCATGGACACTCCATCAAAACTCACAAACACCTGCCTCGTTTGGGTATCGCCGAACATCGCCAATTTCTGTTGGATCAGGTGACGGCTCCCTACTGTTTGTTTATCGACAATGACTTAATTTTGGAACCTTGGGTGCTTCAGAGCTTATTAACGACAATCCAAACCGAGGGATGTGGATTTGTTGGCTCAGCCGTGATTGGGCTAAGTTTCCATGGGGATGTACGCCCTCATCAGCAAATTCTAGAACTGTGGGAGGGAGCCGTAGAGCCGGAGTTGGTGCGATCGGGCACACCCCAGTGGGAACGCTACCAACTCCACAATGCCGCCAATCTCTATCACGTCCAGCAACGCCTAGGCGCTACACCAGACAAGCCACTCCGCTATCGAGTCGCGTGGGTTCCCGGTTGCATCCTTTATGACACCGCTAAACTGCGTCAAGTGGGTGGCTTTGAATTTTGGCGCGACCTGCCCACTAATCACTGTGGCGAAGATGTGCTGGTGCAGTTGCGCTTGATGGCAACCTACGGGGGCTGTGGCATTCTCCCCTCTGGCGTGTATCACCAGGAATTGCCCACTACAATTGTCGATCGGACGATCGATGCACCGCAGTTATTGCCAGTGATTTAGTGAATAGCGAATAGCCACTCCCATGAACCCAATTCGCAGCATCTTATTTGTCGAACTCCTCGGTGGAATGGGCGATATCCTCATTGCCCTACCTGCCATTCATGCCCTAGCTCGATCGCACACCAACGCTTCTATTACCGTGCTCACCTTTGCTCCAGGGGCAGAATTGTTGCAGCATGATCCGTGGGTGCAGCGAGTGGTAGTGGCTGAGGCAGGAGCGGCGCGGCGATCGCTCGATCAATTGCTAGCAACCGAGTCGTTCGACTTGATCGTATCGGATACAAATTACGATGGCATGGCTGAGCGGATTCAGAGCACAACCGCACAGACCGTGACCAATATGTGGCGATCGCCGCCAGCCGATGCATTAGTCAGCGATCGATTCCTCTCCATTCTCCTGAGTGAAGGGGTGATTACCCAGGAGAGGGCGCAACAGCGGCTTGCCCAACTGCATCCAACGGCTACGGAAACGGCAACGGCACGGGAAGTTTTAGGGGCTGCCTATCGTCCTTTGATCTTTCTCTGTCCAGATGCAGGGATGGCGATCAAACGTTGGTCGGTGCAGCATTTCACCAGATTAGGTCAAGTGTTGCAACAGCGCTATCGGGCGACCATTCTGGTTCCGGTGGGGGCAAATCAGGCAGAGGCGGAGGCACTGAGCCAATCGATTGGGGGAACTGCTCAGGTGTGGCGCAGGGGAAGTTTGCGATCGCTAGCCGCTGTTCTCGCCGAAGCCGATCTCGTCATAGCGGCAGATACCGGACTTGCCCGGATTGCCGCCGCCGTTAATACCCCCACCATCACTCTATTCGGTCCTTCCTGGCACGGTCGTTATGGGCAACCTGCCCCCCATGTAAATCTCCAGGGTGTGCCCGATTGTCCCGAACGAGTGATCGGGAATTTCACCGAACAACGCTGTTGGTATAGCGGCGATTGCCCGTTTGCATGGGCGACCTGTGTGGATATGGTGACGCCAGAGCAGGTAATGCAGGCGGCAGCGGGTTTACTGAAACATCCCCAGCCAAATGCCGCCTCCCTCATCCCCCAACCGGGGCAAGAATCGCAATCAAAGTTTCCATCAAAGTCCCCAACGTTGGGGATTTAGGGGTCTATCTCATAGTCCTGAAACAGATCTATCCCTCCCAACTCTATCTCTCCCAACACCCAACCCATCGATCGCCGCTGAATGGCGATCGATCCATCGGCTATTGGTCATGCGGCTAGATAATATTGGCGATGTGATCATGACCAGTCCCGCCCTGCGTACCCTGCGACAGGCATTTCCCCGTGCCCAGATCACACTAATGACCAGTCCGGGGGGAGCACTGACCGCCCCTCTGCTGCCGTGGGTGGATGAGGTGTTGCCGTGGCGCGTACTCTGGCAAGATCTAGGACGATTGGACTTTGACCCAGCACGGGAATGGCAGTTGGTGGAAACCCTGCGTTCTCGCCAGTTTGATGCTGCAATCATTTTCACCAGTTTCAGCCAGAGTCCCTATCCTGCGGCGTTTATCAGTGCTTTAGCAGACATTCCCCTGCGCTTGGGTGAGTCGAAAGAAACCGATGAGGGCATCCTCACCCATGCCATTCCCCCAACCCCTGATACGATTCACCAAGTCGATCGGAATCTGCGGTTACTTGAGGCGATCGGGGTTGAAGTGAGCGATCGCCGCCTCGCCCTCCAGATCCCCCCCACCGTGCTTCCGGCAGAACCTTACCTGTTACTCAACCCCTGGACAACCTGCCAATCGCGCAACTACGACCCCATTCGTTTTGCCACCGCCGCTCGATTGCTGAGTGAGAAAACGGGCTATCCCGTTGTGGTGACAGGAGTGGAAAAAGACCGGGAGCGATCGCAACCCTTGCTGGAAATTTTGGGCGATCGGGCGATCGATCTCATGGGCAAAACCAACCTATCGGAACTGGCAGGACTGATCGCCTCCGCTCAACTAGTCTTGACCAACAACACCTCTACCATGCACATTGTCGATGCCACCCAAACCCCCAGTGTCATCCTGTTTGCTGGAACCGAGTTGGAATGCCAATGGCAACCCCGCCATAGCCCTTCTCGCTTGCTGCGTTGTCCTACGGTGTGTAGTCCTTGCTATGCCTTTACCTGTCCCTATGAGTTGCAGTGTCTAGATGTTCCAGTGGAGGCGGTGGTGGAGGCTGGACTGGAGTTGTTGGAGTGTTTAACTAGCTATGAAGGCTAGCAACCAGCCGAGGCAAGATTCTTTGAAACTCCCATAGAACGAATTTTGGATCATCTTCAATAAATGGATGCATCCATTAAACACATTAAGTCACCCCAACTTGATCCGAATAATTTAATATGGCTAACGCCCGATCGACATCGGCAGGCAACAGCACAATCAGACTGCCCGGCGTTGCCTCCGCGATCGCTGTGTAGATGGCAGTGGATTCGTCCAAGATGACATCGTAATCACAGTCAGGGTTTTGTTGTTCAATTCCTTGGCTGATCCATTCTGCTACCTCGCCGGGTTGGCGGTTTCGGTAGTTGTCGTCTTCTTTGACAATCACCCGTTCAAACAGTTGGGCTGCCAATTGCCCCAGATACACATAGTCGCCATTGCGGCGATCGCTCGGTGCTCCCACAATGCCAACGCGCTCTCCAGACGACCAATTGCGCACCACCTCCCCTAGTGCCTCATAGCTTGCTGGGTTATGAGCAGTGTCCAACAAAATGTAAAAGTCGCCCCGTTGGATCAGATTCATCCGTCCCGGTGATGGCTCTACGGTGGCGCGGCAGGTGCGCAACCCGGTGCTAATGTCCTCCACACTCACCCCTTGCACAAAGGCAGCCAGGGTCGCTGCCATGACATTGGCAAGCATGGAGGGAGCTAACCCTCGTAAGGTGAGGGGGATATTGATTCCCTGCTCAACTCGCAACACCCGCCCCTTTGAGAGCAAGGAGACATAGCCTTCTTCATAGATCGCCGCCAATCCTCCCCGCCGCACATGCTCCCAAATCACCGGGTTCCAGCGATTCATCGAAAAGAAAGCAACGGCGGCTTCGACCCGGTTTGCCATCGGCACCACCAGTGGATCGTCGGCATTGAGCACAACGTAGCCATCCACCGTGGTTGCCTCTGCCACAATACTTTTGACGTGGGCAATGTCGTCGATCGTATAGATATCCTGGTTGTCCAGATACTCGGCTGCCACATTCAGGACAACTCCCACATCGCAGCGATCGAAGGCTAGTCCCGATTGCAACAACCCATCTTGAGCCGTTTCTAGCACTGCAATTTCTACGGTAGGGTGATTGAGTACCCGTTCTGCTCCCAGTGCATCCGTGCTATCGCCTGGCTCAATCACATCCTCATTGATATAAGTCCCGTCGCTGGTGGTATACCCCACTGTTTGGCGAGTTTGACTGAGTAAATGGGCAATTAAGCGGGTGGTCGTGGTTTTGCCGTTTGTCCCAGTGACAGCAATGATGGGAATACGGCTGGACTCTGGTGTGGGATAGAGGGTGTGCAGCAGGAAGGTGGCGAGGGAAGCCGATCGCCCTTCCTCAGGTTGGGAGGGCAGGCGAATATCCAACATTTGAGGCGCCACCATTGCCCCATGCTCTTGGGTTTGCATCACCTGGATGCGCCGCTGATTCACCCCATATCCCAGTTGCACCATCAGGCGGGTTGGCAACACTTTCCAGGGAATATGGCGTTCCTTTGCCGCCTCCACGATCGCCTTGGTGGTGGCATTTAACGATCCCATTGCCCAAGCCCGGAGATGATCTAAATCGTCCTCCAGTTCAGACTGGCAATAAAACCCGCGATCGACCAAACTCTGACAAATGCGCACCGCCGTATTGGCGGCATACCGTCCAGCCGCAACTTGTTGATACTCGATCACAACCCGGTAGGTGCCCAGTTCGGCGGTGGCACGGGTACAGCCAAACTGTACGGGCATGCCTGCAAGGGTTTGTAGTTCCAAGGCGATGTGTTCAACAATGTGCCCCATCAAGGTGCCCTTGCGCACCTGCTCTAAGAAGCCACCGGGCTGTCCTAAGGAACCCTGGTGTGTCCCTAGGGTAGGGAGTATGGCAATTAATCCTTGATAAGGATAGGAATTTGGTCTGAAAATGTTTCCTTTAAGCCGTCTAAATCCAACTGCATCACAATCAGGTTGTGATGTCGAATACTCCAATAGTTGGGACCACTCAGGGTCTGTAAGCTGAGTATTTTCATGCTCGTGATTGTTTGGGTAACAACGCTGACTGCCGAGTTACAGCATCAAACTGGCAATCAAACAAACAGAGGAGTGGTTAGCTACCCCTCTAGGACAAATAACAAATTAGTTTGCCACCGAGTCCAACCCAACTGATCTCTGCAATCTACGTTAGATTAGACGCCCAAACGATAGGTGCGGCATCAAGTGATAGTGGAGTGTTAGCGCTAAATGGAGTCTGAGAGGCTCGCCACCCTGACGATGCCAACTGGCAAGGCTATTAAACCGATCTCCGATAACTTACAGACAGAGCAAGTTTTAGGGAGTGTTCGATCGAGGATTACTGCAATCAGTATTACCGATGACACGTATATTTATTCAAACGGAATCTGCTATCAATATAGAGATTCCACGGAATATTTTAATTAACTGTTACCAAAGACTAAGCAGATAGCCAGGGCGTACTACCCTGCAACCCAATGTAGAGCAGGAGAATGAGCAGCATTAGCGCGGCGATCGTCATACTCCGGGTAATAGTCCGAATTAGTTTCATATAACTAAGCAGGTTCAGTAGGGAATACAGTACGGAGCCTAGTGGTGCCGGGGCATCGTCACCGACGCCCCTAACGTTGTGCTAGCGTGCCATCGCAGACGCTTCGGCGTGGTAGCGGCTGGTCAACCGACTCAACTGTTGTACCAACAGACTGAGGAATAACCCCACATCCGTCACCACTCCCACCGATTCGACCGAGCCGCGATCGCTCAGTTTTGTTACCACCGCCGGGTTGATGTCTACACAGACCAGCTTCACCCCTGCCGGAGTCATGTTGCCTACTCCGATCGAGTGCAACATGGACGACAACATCAAGATCAAATCTGCCCCTTCAATTAGATGGGCATATTCTGCCTGCGCTGCCAGCAGATCCATGCGGGTGTCGGGCAGGGGACCATCATCGCGGATGGAGCCTGCCAGCGAGAAGGGGACGGTGTGGCGGACGCATTCGTAGAAGATGCCGCTGGTGAGCACGCCCTGCTCCACCGCATCCCGGATACTGCCACAGCGACGGACGGTGTTGATCGCTTTCAAATGGTGGCGATGTCCACCACGCACTGAGACCCCCCGCTTCATATCCATGCCCAGGGATGTGCCCATCAGCGCCTGTTCGATGTCGTGAACGGCGATCGCATTTCCCCCCAGCAACGCCTGCACATAGCCCTCGCGAATCAAATGGGAGAGGTGATCGCCACCGCCCGTGTGGATCACCACCGGACCTGCCACCACCGCTACCTTGCCACCCTGATCGCGAATCTTGCGCAACTCCCAGGCGATCTGTTCTACGACTAATTCTACCCGGCGCTCGCTCGACACCCCGGCTCCCATAAAGCCAAATTCCTGCGTACCACGCTGGTCACGGGCTTCGGCTTTGCGGACAGTGCGAATGCCTTCTACACCAACCACAACGCGATCGCCCACTTTCAAATCCCGCAGGAGCTTGCATGCTGCCACTGGTTCCCCAGCAGTTGTGGAAACGACGATCGCCCCATCCATCCGCTGGTTTTGCACCCGCACCCACTCACAGTTGACCCGCACCTCGGTGGGGTAGATGGTGGTGACGTAGAAATCATCGGGAGCCACCCCGTCTTTGATCACGAGTTCTAGGGGGTTGTCGCACACTTCCTGCGGCAACGTCACCGCCCCCACATCAATTAACTGTGCCATGATTTTTTCCATGACATCGTGGGAGGGAGCAGAGACCTTGATTTCGGCGGCGGAGGTGCTTTGCCGCTGTTCGCCCAGGTTAAAGTTGAGCACCTGGAAACTACCACCGCCTTCCACAATCAGATCCAGCGCCCGGTTGATCAAGCCCGAATCGAGCAAGTGACCTTCCAGGGTGATCGTGCGGCTCTCCACGGCTGCCACGGCGTGGTGTTCTGGTTCCACTGGCTCAGTGACCCGCAGCGTTAGGCACTTGGCAGCCCCGCCTGCTTTCATAAACTCAACCAATGGGGTTTCGATTAACTCAAAACCCCGCCGATTCTAACCGTTGCCGTAGCCCAGTGCTGGCTTTATTGAGAATCACCAGATGGTTAATATTGACCGCGTTACAGGAAAAATTCACCGCATCGGCTTCGTCGATCGCAATTCGTTTTGCCTCCGGGACGCGCATCTCAATCAGGCGGTTGGAGTAGGCATCAAAGGCGGGCGGGTAGTAGAGCAAATAGCCGCCACTCAGGGGACAGAAACAGGTGTCGAGGTGATAAAAGCGCTCGTCCATCAACCGCAGCGACAGCACTTCGATATCTAACCACCTAGCCAGATAGGGATGGGAATCGAGTTCTGAACGGAAGCCATAGCCTGCCCACAGCCACCGCCCCTCCCGATCGAGCAGGGCATCACCTGCCCCTTCAAACGGCAAATCCTTGGGCAACTCAAATACGGTAAATCCTTGCGACTTAAACCATTCTTTAAAGAAAGGCTCCTCGCCCTGACGCTCCTTGTGGAAGAACCGACTTAGCACCACCCGATCGCCGACCACCAACCCAGCGTTGGCAGTAAACACCATATCGGGAACGCCCAATTGCGGTTCTACAATATCGACAGTGGCGTTGTCCTTGAGAATATGGAACAACCCCTGCCATTGTTCAACCGCTTGGTCGCGGGACGACTTGTGAACATTTCCCTCCATCCACGGATTAATTACATAATCAACATCGTAATGGTGGGGAGGACACATCAAAAACCGAATGGATGCACTCATAAACAACCTTGATTAACACTTAAAATCGCTGTAGCGGAAGACAAACATTTTGGGGCATTTGTGGGCGATGGTGGGGACAATCGAGTTCGCCCGACCAGCAAAACTTCCAATCCTAGACAACATGAATCAATCACGCGCCAAAGCAAACCATAACTTTATCACGATCGAGTAGAGGGCGCAGTGTGCAACGACATTTTTCCAACAGGGGGCTGATATGACCACTTGGCAGGCTGATTTTTTCCGGCGTCCGCTCCACGATCCCCACGGTAAACCCCTATGGGAGCTGGTTATATGCGATGCCGCAGAGGTGCGATCGATCGCCTGGTGTTCCCAGCCAGAGGCTAATTCGGTGTGGCTCACAGCCCAACTTAAGCAAGCTGCGACTGATTTGCCCGATCGAATTCAAGTGTTTCGCCCCCAATCGGTCAGTCTACTGGAAGCCGCCTGCCGACCCTTGGGAATCGCCGTAGAACCCACTCGCCACACTCCCACCCTGAAGAAATTGCTACAAGCACGCGCCAGAGAATACGCCGCCATGCCCGGTTACACGGGGCAATCCTACGATCCGATCGCCCTAGACCAACCCCCGCCCCTGCCCTTGCCCGACAACCTCTGGGGAGAGCAATGGCGGTTTGCCGCGATCGCCGCAAGTGAATTAGAACCCGTCTTTCGCGGTAGAGCTATTCCCATCCTATCGATGCCAGAATCGCGTTTGCCAATTCGTTTACAAATCGCATCCACCACACCCATTCCCGGCGTAGTGATTGATGGCGGACGCCGTTCCATGGTGTTGGCACAATGGCTGCAAAGCATCGCTCCCGTTGCCCTGCGCTACGTTCCCGGACAACCCGACGGCTTGATTTTAGAAGCGGGATTGGTCGATCGCTGGGTACTGGCGACCTTTGATGATGCAGAAATGATGAGGGCAGCACGCAGCTTTGGCGATCGATTGATTAGCAGTCAAGGAGTCCATTTCCTCTTGGTGCAACCAGACGATTCGGGCAAAACCTACAGTGGATTCTGGTTGCTGCAAGCAGAAACATTCAACGGTGAAGTTGGAACATTCAACCCTCATCCTCAACTATTAACATGACAGTAGAAACTCTTACCAACCACAAATCCAAAGATCCCCGGCTTTTCAAAAAAGCCGGGGATCTGGGGCAACCAGCAGACCAAACCTCAGATTAGGGGGAAAAACCAGATGACCGACACCCAAACCCAACTACCGATCGACACCTGGATTCCTGCTTCGTGGGATGAATACCTACACGCGATCGCCAATCCGGCACACACCACGGCTAAAGGGTATTATTACCACGGATGTATGAGGTTAGAGATGTTACCCGTTGGACACGATCACGCTGCTGATGACAGCACTATTGCCCTGGCAATCAACTTGTTTTGTATTGTCCAAGGAATCTCAATGAAGGGTTTGTCCAACTGTAGCTATCGCAAAGCGGGATGGCAGGAGTGCCAACCGGATGTTTCCTATTATTTCAACGATCGCGCCCGCAGCATTCCCCACGGAACAGCGATCGTCAATCTCGATCGCTTTCCCCCTCCAGATCTGGTGATTGAAGTGGCTGCCACTACCCTGCTAGACGATCGCGGCAATAAACGTGCCCTCTATGAAGATTTGGGCGTGGGGGAGTACTGGGTGCTAGATGTGAATGGGGTGGAGGTGTTTGCCTACACAATCGTGGATCAAGGTAGTCAGCGGATTCAGGAGTCTAAGGTGCTGCCGGGGTTGTCGATCGCCCTAGTAGAAGCTGCATTGCGCCGCAGTCGTGAGACGGATCAGGCGGAGGTGGGAGCATGGTTGTTGCATCAATTTCAGCCGCGCTCTGGTGCTAAACCGTTTGATTCATAGGAGTTCATCAAACGCCAACAATCGAAATCATTTAAGGTCAATTTGGCTGCCAAATCAGCACAATAGGAAGGGTGGGGTTGACTCACAGCTTGCACCTTAGAAAACGAAAACCCGAAAAGGCGATTTTGCTGCCAGGCGTCGCGGCGAG
>JAAUSV010000104.1 GCA_012032525.1 Leptolyngbyaceae cyanobacterium SL_7_1 | reverse complement strand
AGTTCCGCGAATCACGGTGTTACTGCTTTCAGTCGCTTGGAGTAAGGTTGCTGCTTCACCCTCTCCCACCGTCAGGGGTTCATCAGTTGAACTGGAAACTACTGCGCCCGATCGATCGATCACAAACGCTTCCCCTGTTTTCCCAATCGATAAGCCTGCCAAAAACTTTCTCAAGTCATCCGTCAACAAAACATCAGTAGCACAGACCCCAATCAGGCGACTACTGGAGTCGTAAACGGGTTGGCTGGCAGTTAGTGTAGGCAATAGCACCACAAAATCGAGATAGATATCACTCCAAACCGGACGTTTGACGGTGACTGCTGCTTTATACCAGGGACGAGTGCGAGGATCATAGTTACTAAGGGTTTGCAGAAGTTGGGTACGATTTCCCAGCTTGTCTAAGCCATAAAATCTAAGAATTTGATCGGTTGATGCATTGTTTGTCATCAGCATAAATGAGCCATCCTCAGGCGAGCGCGTTGTTCCTAAAAACTGTCCATCTTCACCAGCGCAGTAAATAGAATAGGTAAGAGGAGACACTTTAGTTTGATGAAAAAACCGGGGTGCATTCAACGTATCTACGTTCAACTCACCCTGAGTAAACGCATCGACATTGAGTTGATTGATTGAGTGAGAATTATCAAGATAAGCTTTTAGCTCTTGTTGGATTCGAGCCGTTAGTTCTGCACGGAGTTGGGAACTTAAATCTTGGACTGCTCGCTGTCCATTTAGAAAAGAGAGCCACCCTACCAAGCCGATCGCTGTGATTAGCTGAGCGATGAATGGAATAACAAGGTCGATCTCAGACGGATTTTTAGAGGATGATTAGGTAAAAGATTTAGCATGATCGCGTGGGTTTTGGGGGCTTGTTCTGGTCTCAAAATTAAATAGGTTCAGGACTTCCGCACTCCGTAGATGTCTTGGGATTGCGGAGTTTAACGCGCCTTTGACAGTAAAACGTAATAATTACGGTTTAGTGGATGATTTAGATTTAAAGAAAAATATTTCTTAATAGATGCCGATGGCTGCTATTGAGTTGGCAGGACAGGGGTAGAAGAGTGTTGCAACAAAGCAGTATCTGACCTCTATACCCATTGCAGGTTAAGTTGAGGCATGATTTGCTGGAACGATCGCAGCGATCGACCTTGCCAGAAGATTTGCTCTGATCCTGTTACCACAAGCTGGATCTTGCCCTGATTGCGGACTTTGAGGACAAACCGCAACAGCATATGAATGCCAGAACTATTCAGGAATTTCAGCTCTCGCAAATCCAAACATAACCTAGATGGATTCTGGCAGATTGTGTCATCCAGCAATGCGACGACAGCAGCGTAAGCATCCATCCCGCACAATTGCAATTCCCCTCGAATACGAATTGTTTGGATTTCTGGGAGAAATTGAACACTAAAGTTGTTAGTTTTGAGTGCAGAGGAATTCTCAAATGCAGGGGAAACACAGGTGGCTTGGGTTGGACGGGCGAGAGTGGCTTGCGACATGGGAAGTAAATTGGTTGAACTTGGTTGATGCTCCTACTTTACTGGGCTAGTCGGGTTCTCCACATCGCTTCAGCGTCATCACTGGGAGACTGCACTTGTCATTCGTTGACCATGACAATTGTCATGGGTGGGGTTGGATATGGGCTGTTGTTAATGGGGTTGTTGCGTTAATTCCACAATCTCTTCAAAGCAAAAATCATCCACCAGTTGGGCGAGGGCTGTCGCCAATGAATGCTGCTCTGCGGGAATCGCTTCAATTAATTTATGGACTAACTTGGCATTGACATTGGCGGCGGCTTGGTGCAGTTGCTTCACCCAATCCACAGGCATAAGTGCTAACTGTTCTGTGATCGACGCCAAAGTGGGTTCTCCCGACTGGGGCAACGAGTGATGCGTGGTTAGCAATGCAGAATCGGCATACACATACCGCACACCCAGAAACTCTGTCATTTTTTCAAAAATTTCCTCAGCCCGGAATGGTTTTCGCACAAAATCGTTACAGCCCACCGACAGCGCAACCTGTCGGTCTTCCTCAAACACACTGCCTGTCAGCGCAATAATTACCGGAGGGTCAATTCCTTGCTGTTTACAGGCGGCTTTGATCCGTTGGGTGGCTTCGTAGCCGTCCATCACAGGCATCCGCACATCCATCCAGATCAGGTGGGGTTGCCCCTGCTGCCATTGGGCGACTCCTTCGGCTCCATTCACTGCTTCTTGCACCTCAAACCCTACCGGAGTCAGCAATTCCCTTAAGATTTGGCGGTTTTCTGGTTTATCTTCCACCACCAGAATGCGGTACTGGTGTTGCCCTGCCTCCAGCCCAGTCACCTGCCGACTCACAACCGAGGGCAATAGTTTGCCAGACTCAACCACTTCCGCCTCGATTTGAAATTGAAACGCACTCCCCTTACCCACCGTACTCTGGACTGTAATTTCACCCCCCATCAGTTGGGCAAACTTTTGACTAATCGCCAGCCCCAATCCGGTTCCCTCCTGCGATTTGTAGCCCGTGTCGTCTGCACGAAGGGCTTGAATAGGCGATCGAGTTCCGCAACCGCAATGCCGGGTCCTGTATCTTCCACGACAAATTGGATGGTGATTGCTTCATTAGGTGTGGTAAACAAGCGGTGCCCGTTTGCGGGGGAATCGCTGTCTGGAGCAAAATGATACGGCATCCAGGATATTTTTAAGGTCACACCGCCCTTATCGGTAAATTTCACCGCATTCCCCACCAGATTGACCAACACTTGGCGTAACTTTGTTTCATCAGTGCGAATGTAGTGGGGTAGATCGCTCTCCCGTTCAAAGGTAAGCTGGAGTCCTTTCGACTGCACTTTAATTTGAAACATCTGGTAGAGCCAGTCCAGCAAGCTGTGCAGATCAAAATCACTTTCGTTTAAGATGACTCTTCCGGCTTCAATCTTAGACATTTCTAGCACGTCATTGATCAAGGTCAGCAAGTGTTCACCACTGCGATTGATTGTGTTTAATTGGTCTTGTTGTTGGGAGTTGAGCGCTCCACCTCGAATCATTAACTGGGTAAAGCCCAAAATCACATTCAATGGTGTCCGCAACTCATGACTCATGTTTGCTAGGAAGATACTTTTTGCTCGATTGGCTGCCTCCGCCGCCTCCACACTTTGACGTAATAGTTCCTCGGCTTGCTTACGATCGGTAATGTCGCGCACCATAATCACAGCTTCATCATCACGACTCGCCATGACTCGCACTTCTTCAACATGAGACTCATCATCAATCGCGAGTTGTTGTTCGTAAATTTGTAGTTCCCGCGTTTGCAGCGCCTGTTGAATGTAGTGCATTCGCTCTTGGGCGCGATCGAGTGGCAATGAATCATAGACGCTTGTTCCGGCGGATAGTTGATTGCGATTAATCACCTGATATTGATTACTATGCAGCACATCCAAATAGGTGCCATCACTCCGCACTCGCAGCAGTAGATCGGGGATGGCATTAATCAGGGCACGATTGGTCGCTTCGCTTTGTCGCAGGGCGGTTTCTGCGTCTTTTAGACTGGTGATATCGCGGCTCACCCAAAGCACCGTGTTGTCTGATAACGGGGAAATACTGGCAGAAGTCCACCGCAGTCGATCGCCAATCCACAGGCTATATTCGACTGTGATCGTGCGTCTGGTTTCTAACACTTGGAGAATATAGCGATGGTAAAATTCTGCCTGCTCTTTGGGCAAGGTTTCATACACGGTATGGTTGACTTGCTCCTCCGTTGGTTTGATCAACAAATTGGGATTTGTGGCAACCAGTTTCAAACAACGCCCTTCTCGGTCATACACCAAAATCACTTCCGTCATCGCGGCAAACAGACTGCGTAGCTCTGCTTCTGAAGCTTGCAAGGCTAACTCTACCTGTTTGCGTTCGTCTTCCACGCGCTTGAGTTCACTGATATCAGTGACAACTCCCTCCATGTAGCCCTCCTCGGCATTTTGACGGGCTGAGTATAAGATCCAGGAGGTTGAGCCGTCTTGCCGATGAAATTGGGTCTCAAAGTTTTGGATGGCTCCGTGGGTGCGAAGAATTTTAACGGCGCGTTGGCGATCGCTCAAATTCACATAAAACTCCGCTGAACGGCGGCGTCCAACAATCTCTTCAGTAGAGTCAAACCCCAACATATGGGCAAACTGTTGATTGGCATCTAAAATCAACCCATCCTCAATCCGCGTCCGAAAAATTCCCACCTGCGAGTTCTCAAAGATGTTACGGAACTTGGTTTCATTTTGCTGGACCACCAACGCCGATGCTTTCAACTTAGAAATAATGTTGGCAGCAATACCGAGGAGGAGCACGGTTGAAAGCAGGTAGAACCCTAGACGATGGGTGTTGGAGGTTTGCAATGCCTGCTCATAGTAGCGATCGTAGGCTTGCACGATCGCTTCACTGTGCTCATAGGTTGGCAGTGCCATGATTTGATTGACAAATCCTGCCACCACCGGACGGGTGTTTAAAATCTGCCGTGCATGGGCGATCGTATTCTCTAAATCTGCTCTGCTATCTGCCGAGGTAGGTGTGGCTAAAAGCTGCTGCATGTCTTGATTGATCTGTGGCGCTAGATCCTCACTGGTAGAGAGATTGAATAGTAAAATGTTGCGCAACAACGTGTTGAGTTGAGACGCCAATACGGGGTTCATCCTACTCTGCTCAATCACGGTTGAGATGGAGACAGGTAGGTAGCTGAGGGAGTTTCGCAGCACTGCATTGCGAGACAAAAATTGCTGAATTAAGACTTCTTTTTCTCGCCAGGTTCCAGCCTGAATTTGTAGCAATTGGTTTAATTCTTGTTGACCTTGGGCGTTGATGAAACTGGGGGGCTGGCTCAGTTCCACCTGGAGCTGCTCTAGTGCAGTAATCTCCTGCACGATCGGGTCATAGTAGGTCAACAATCCATCTTTTGCCAGCAAGACGTTTTGATTAATTCGCGCATCTATTTCCTGCATTTGACGCAGATGCGCTAGATACTGGCTGTGTTGGTCAAAGTTAATTGCCTGAGATTGTATCCAAAAGAACAGACAGCCCAACACTCCCCCACCCAAAAGCAATGAACTGGCAAATGAACTGGCAATCAGAGTGAATGGCGATCGCGTTCCAGGGTTTGAATCTGAAGTGGCGGATTGGCTCTTTTCGATGGATTGGTGTGGTGGCTGCGTCAGCATGAGCTTACTCCTCTAGCGATTTGCCCTGATATTCACCCGTGAGCGATCGCAAAAACTGAGCAATCTGGTCTACTTCCGTCTCTGATAGGGAACGCCCCAACTGGTAGGTTCCCATGATTGTAATGGCTTGCTCCAACGTCTGAGCAGAGCCATCGTGGAAATAGGGGGCTGTCAATGCCACATTACGTAGACTGGGCACTCGAAACACATGCCGATCTGCTTCATCTTGCGTGGCATTAAATCGTCCCAGATCGGCTGGGGTGATATCACCGCGATCGGCAAAATAGTCCCCCATCACACCAAACCGTTGAAACAAATTTCCACCCACGTTCACTCCCTGGTGACAACTCACACAACCGTAGGATTTAAACAGGTCGTATCCCGCCTGTTCCGTTGCCGTTAATGCCGCTTTATTGCCTCGTAGGAATTGGTCAAAGCGGGAATTAGGGGTGTAGAGGGATTCCTGATAAACCGTCAGCGCATCCTTAAGAGTGGTGACGTTCAATCCATCCGGATACATCTGGCGGAAGGATTGTTTGTATTCAGGAACCTGCGCTAGTCGAGCAACAATTTCCTCCCACGTGCTCCCCAAGGCTGAGGGGTTATTGACTGGATCATCCAAATGGTCGAGCACACTAGCAAATCGTCCATCCCAGCCGATCTTGTAGTTAAAACTGGCATTAAACACCGTCAGCGTGTTGGTCATGCCATAGTCCTGTTGACCTGTACGCAGATGTCGTCGGCGATCGGCTCCGCCTGCGGCTAAATTGTGACAACTGTAACAGGATGTTTGATTATTACTCGACAATCGGGTGTCTTGAAACAATCGTTCTCCCAGCGCAACTTTGTTGTTATCCAGTGGGATCTCTAGAGGGATGGGCAAGATGGGTTCTGTACTGTAGCTTGTTTCTACCGGGGTAGAGAGAGCAGGAGGGGCGGGACGGAGCGATTGAGCTTGCTGCAACAAAATAGCGGATAAAGCAGAAAGCAATAGGAGTGCAGCTAGAAGAATCCAGCGGGTGACTTGCCGATTCTGAAACATTGACTGCATAGGACGAAATTATCTCCTTAAGAACTACCCGATAACCAAACATTGCCCATGAGTGGCTAATTATAGAAAAACAAAACATCCTTCTGTGTTTAAAAAAGCACCTCCTTGCCAAAATCCTCAATAATTTAATTTTTTTATCCAATCTATGGCTTGAATATAATTAGGTTGAAACTGCGGTTGAGTTTCACCCGATCGGTTTCCTAACCTCCCCCTTCTTCAATTTGTAATGAGCATTAGTCAAGACTCCAAAGGCGATATTCTTCTGGTGGATGACACTCCAGACAACCTACGGCTGCTCTCCACCATGCTGACAGAGCAGCAGTATGAGGTTCGCAGTGTCAAAAGTGGTGCTGCCGCACTGATGGGCGTTCAGGGACAGCAACCCGATCTGATTTTGTTAGATATCAATATGCCGGGAATGAATGGCTACGAGGTATGCCAACGCCTGAAGGAAAATTCCGTTACCTCAGAGATTCCAGTTATCTTCATCAGTGCGCTGAATGAAGTTTTTGACAAAGTAAAAGCTTTCTCAGCGGGGGGTGTTGATTACATTAGTAAGCCATTTCAAGTTGAGGAGGTGTTGGTGCGGGTCGAGAATCAACTCAGCCGCCGCCGCTTGCAGCTCCAGCTTCAGAAAGCGTTGGAGCATGAACGCGCCCTCAATCAACGCATTGAGGAATTAGCAGCTTTGGAAGAACGCAATCGCATTGCCCGTGACATTCACGATTCATTAGGTCATGCTTTGGTGGCTCTCAACATTCAAATCGAATCGGTGCTCACCCTGTGGCAAGATAACGAGTTGGACGAAGCCCATGAGCTTTTGGTGGAAGCCAAACAACTGGGGTCAGATGCGCTAAAATCGGTGCGACAATCGGTTGCAGCAATTCGCTCTGATCCATTGCAAGGTAAATCGCTAGAAACCGCGATCGCCACCCTTGCCAAAGATTTTCAGCACACCACGGGAATTATCCCAGACTACCAGATTCAGCTATCTCGCCCCTTATCCAATCAAACCAACACGGTGGTGTACCGAATTGTGCAGGAAGGGTTAACCAACATCTGCAAGCACGCGGGTGCAACAGCGGTGCAAATTCATCTGCAATCCATTGACTCTCACACCTCTCTGGTGCTGCAAGACAATGGCAAGGGTTTCTCCATCGATGCTAACCGTTCTGGGTTTGGGTTACAGGGAATGCGCGAACGGGTGGTAGGGTTGGGAGGAACCCTTGATATTGCCAGTGAACCCGGTAAGGGCTGTCGAATTAGCGTGTCGCTTCCAGAGGAGTAGAAGCGACACGTCCTCTATTAACCTTTGGAACGCTGTTGATCGAGCCAAACAATGGCATCCATTTCTGAGAGGAAGGTATGGGTTTGACCAGAACACGAATCATAGATTTGATAGTAATCGTTGCCTGCGCGATCGCGCTTCTGAGTCACCCGTAACTGCGAATCAATGGTTGACCCTTGTCGTAGCTGATTGAGGAAACGTTGCCAAAATGAGGGGCTTGAAGCGGTCAATTTTGACTGTGCTGAATCAGTAGAAATAGGTTGATGAACAGGCTGAAATGCAATGTGGGGGGTTTTCATGGGTTTGGCTCCTGGAGATGTGATGTATCAGTTGAGATGAGCTTGGTTGACGTTAGACAGCCGTAGACAATGTTGATACAAATTGAGCAACTACAGGTCGATAGTGGGCACCGCGATAGACCAAATTTAAGCCGTAAGCAGGAGTGACAACGCAACGTTGGCAGAGCAGAACGGCTCCCCGATATTTGCCGATCGCCTCGCCTGGAATGGTAGAAACAGTAGAAGCATTCAGTTCGTATTGATTGCCGCGATAGGTCAGTTGCATGGTTTTGTTCTCCTTAGTTGAACTTGAGTGATGTGCTGTATCCGATGGTTATAAGATATCGGAGAGGCTAGGGGTTCCACATCGCATTAGCGTCATCTCTGATCCATGACAGGCGTCATGGTTAAAATCGTGACATTTGCTGTGCTAAAAACACTTGCCCTACCCCAGCACAGATGCAATGATTTGGAAGAATTGAATGGGTAATGGCGCTGAATCATGCTTATTCAGTCGCTATTCCTGTTTGTCTTACCTTTACTATTTGCCGCTATGATTCAGGTATTAATTGTTGAAGACCAAGATATTATTCGACGGGGCTTAAAGACTCTAATTCGATCGAAATCAGATCTGCGAGTGATCGGAGAAGCCAGCAATGGGCAACAGGCAATTGAGTTAGTAGAAACGTTGCATTCGCAAGATCAAGCCCCAGATGTGATTTTGATGGATATCAGAATGCCAATTGTGGATGGAGTGATGGCAACTCAGCAAATTTGTCAGCGGTTTCCAGGTAGTAAGATTTTGATCTTAACGACATTTGACGATACAGAATATGTTGCCGAAGCCCTGCGGTTTGGGGCAAAAGGCTATCTGTTGAAAGATACCCCTTCAGAAGAACTGGCAGAAGTGATTCGCATGATTCATCGTGGCTACACTCAATTTAGCCCAGGAATTTTAGAGAAGATGATGGCAAACGTATCCGTGAGTAACTCTAATCCACCCCCAGAGTTGCCACCGGGTTTAACCGAGCTAACCGCTAGAGAACGGCAAGTGCTATTAATGATTGCCAAAGGAGCAACCAATCGAGAAATCGCTGAAGCACTTTTTCTGACTCAGGGAACAGTAAGAAATCATATCTCTAACATTTTGACTCGGTTAAATTTGCATGATCGAACTCAAGCAGCGATCGCGGCTGTTCCATTTCTCTCATGGTTAGAAGAGAATAACTAAGCTGGACTTTATCCAAATTAGGCAGCGTAGCACAGCGGGCTGAACCAGCAGTCTAACAAGGCTTTTGGTATTTTTGCCATATCGGTTGTTGACCATTGAAGGCTATGCCAAGTGCAGCAAGCGCAGACAATCCCACATCGATCGCTAAGGGTCATCAACTTATCAATCAATTGACGAGTTGCTTATTCAATCGGTTGTCGGCTTGCATTTTCTACAAACTACCGTCCGCAGGTTTGACAGCGGAATCGCGGGTTACCGTAATGGGTCCGTCCGTATTTAATGATTTGGGAAGATTGGCACTTAGGGGTAATTCATCGATCTGGCTATAATGCTTGATGCTCCTAGCTTATCAAGTTACCATTACCATGCATTACTACCAAACCATCATTCATCAATTTCTCTTCAAATCCGCCTTCCACGCTTTATTTACCTTGTAAAGAAAAACGCGACTAAAGGATGGCTGGCTGTTGATACGAGAGGAACTATGTTTCATCTGCCATCGCAAATGACATAATGAAGCTCAGGCACTTTATGGGGATTGATCGGGACGGTGCTATGATTTCACTGACATTGCCACTAGTACTAGAGACAACAGAGGTGCATCTCACTGATGAGCAGTTCTATCAGCTTTGCCTCAGTAACCCTGACCTGACTATTGAACGGAGTGCCAAGGGAGCTTTGATTGTTATGTCACCTGTCGGTGGAGAGGGCGGAAGTTACGAGATGGAATTGGGAGCAGATTTAACTCTCTGGAATCGGCAAACCAATCTGGGCAAAACCTTCAGTTCTTCCACCTTGTTTAAACTGCCCAATGGAGGCGATCGCTCCCCAGATGCCGCATGGGTAGAGTTATCCCGATGGCAAAGCCTGACTCCAGAACAGAGGCGAAAATTTCCTCCCATTGCACCTGACTTTGTCGTAGAACTGCGCTCCCCTACAGATGACCTGGAATTGTTGCAGGCAAAGATGCAGGAATACATGGACGCTGGGGTTCGCTTGGGCTGGATGTTGAATCCCCAGGAACAACAAGTCGAGATTTATCGCCAGGGTCAACCCAAAGAGGTGCGACAGTTACCGACTGAACTCTCTGGCGAAGACGTGCTACCCGGTTTTGTGTTGCCCGTATCTCGCTTTCAAGACTGAGTAGCCTGCTCTAATAGGGAAGTTGGGGTTACTTGCAAGTTCAAAGCTATTGAGGGATTTCAGACTGTTGGCGTAACTACTCAGGTTGAAGGATAGTCGGTATCGTGGGATTGCCCAAAAACACTTGCTTGAGAGCATCCAAACCATTGAGTCCTTGCTTCTTGAGGGATGAAATAGCCCTACTGTCTAATCCTGCTGATTACAGTTGATCCCATAGAAGCTGCTGTTCTAACTTACTTTTGGCAACGACTCGACCGTTTTTGATCACCGTCCGATTGGCTGTAGCTGTGGCGATCGCCTCTGTCGCAGAGTGAGCCTCTAGAATAACCAAGTCTGCCACGCTTCCTGGCGTAATGGAGTGACTGGGAATGCCGATCGCCTTCGCAGCAACCGTTGTCACCATGTCTAAGCAACGCGCATGACTGTCCGCTGTGCCCAGTTGTAAAACCTGTGCCAACAACGTACAAAGCTTCAAAATGTCTCCGTCGCCAAATGGGGTAAATAAATTCTGAATATTGTTAACCGCCAATCCGGCAGTCACACCCATCTTGAGTAATTGGTGAATGGGCGCAACGCCGCGACGAACATTGTGGGTGTCTTTGCGCGACATCATATACAAGTCAGAGGCGGGGAGCGCCAAAATCGAGACATCGGCTTGATGCATCAAGGGAATGAGCGCTTGTAGAGCAGCGGGGGCAAGCCCAGCCAACTTGGTCATATGCCCTAAGCAGACGCGTCCTTGCCATCCCCGTCGAATAGTTTCCTCCAACACAACGGCAGGAGGAGGGGAGCCTCATCGTCTAAAAAATCAAGGTGGAAATCCACATTACAGTCAAACTCCTCTGCCAGATCGAATATCAGCTGAATATTGCGCTCTGGGTCTGGATCGACGTAAGGAGCAGAACCAATCACATCTGCCCCCATCGCCATTGCCTCTCGCAATAAAGACACCTCCCCCGGCTGGTTAGTAATTCCTTCTTGTGCAAATGCCGCCAGTTGTAATGTGATTCCCCAAGCGTATTCTTCACGCAACGGCAGCAGTGCCTCCATTCCCACCAAGCCGATGGTGGTATCCACCTCCACATGGCTACGCATCGCCGTCATCCCAAAGGCGATCGCCCGTTCAAGCACTCGCCTTGCCCGGTTTTGAATGTCTTCTACAGTGAAATGCCGTTTCATTTCCAGCGTGGTCTGCATTGCCTCGTTGAAGGTCCCTGCAATGGCTGGAGCGCGATCGAGAATTAACGCCTTATCTAGATGCATGTGTCCATCAACCAACCCAGGTATCACCAAGTTTTCATGGGCATCCAACGTGGTGGTTGCGGTGGTGTCGATCGAGGGAGCGATCGCTACAATCTGGGTTCCGGCGATGCCAATCTGCCAGAATCCAGGTTTATCTAAAAGTCGGGCTTGGGTAATCTTTAAGTCCATTACTCTCCACAGTAGGCAATCAGGTCAATTTCAACATCCCCTTGATCCGCTAGAGCAATCACGCCTACCGCTGTTCGACCAGGACGCTTTTGGGCTGGGAAATAGGACATATACACTTGATTGACAGCCTGGTAATCCCTAAAGTCGGTGAGAAACAATCTTGCCATCACCACTCGATCAAATCCAGTCCCAGCATGGGTAAGGACAAGTTTCAAATTCTCCATCACTCGTCTGGTTTGTTCAGCCACATCTCCCCGAAAAATTTCACCTGTGGCGGGGTCTTCTGCCAATTGCCCCGTGACAAACAAAAACTCCCCTGCCCGCACGGCATGGGCATAGGGTTCGGCAGGCAGCAAAAGAGTCTCAGGCAGAGTAATAAATTCCAACATTTTAATCAACCCTGTATACAACATTAACCAGTCGTTCTACACCCGTCATAATTGGGGGTACGGACTGCGCCCATACCCCTAATCATTACTTAGATACCACTACCCATCAGCCTTCTTCATTTTTGTGATTTTGTCACGATAGTTTTCTCCCGAAGGATGGGGGGATAGCGCCTTGGATGGGTTGCATCGGCACAACCCTCCAAGCACTCAACCCAAGTGTTGTAATTGGGTTGGTGGAAATAGGCAAAGGATTGTCGCCGACTAACGGCAGCAACCTCAGAGGATGGGTTAACTACTCGGTGCAGCGTCGAAGTCCAGCGATCGTTTGTCCAACGCGCCATCAAATCGCCAATGTTAATCACCAATGCACCTGGAATGTAGTCCACATCAATCCATTCCTCCGCTTTGCTGAGAATTTGCAATCCCCCCTCAACGCTGTCCTGGCAAACAATTGTCAGGGTGCCAAAGTCGGTGTGGGGGCTAGCTCGCAGTTGTCCCGGTAGCGGTGGAGAGTGTTGCTCTGGATAATTGATCAAGATCAGATGCGACCCATGCTTATCTACTTTTGAGTCAAAGTAGGAGTCGGGCAATCCCAAGCCGATGGCAAATAGGCGCATTAGATCGGTAGAAAGCATCTCCATCTGGTTGAAATACTGATTAACCACTGTGCGAAAATTGAGTGGATGGCTAGACCAAAGATTCGGTGCAAAAAAGTATTGGGCTAATTCGGTTTGATAATAGTTATCTGTTTCAGGAATGTCATCCTTTCCCATGTAAAAATATTCGCGCCAATCAGGAGGCAATTCCTGGTTGAGTGTCTTGGCTAGGCTGGCAGAGTTGGCGATCGCCGTGTACCCGTGATAGGCAGCACCCGGAGGAACACTAATTTTTAACTTCTCATCTAGAGGCAAATCAAAGAATTGTCGAGCTACCTCAAACGTTTCGTTAATTAAAGACGGCGCGATCGAATGTCCTGTAATACAAAAGAACCCAATGTCTCTACAGGCTTGATCAATCTGCTGCCCAATCATTTCCTTTCCCGTCTTGCTGTCAGTATAAAACTGGCTAATATCAATCACTGGAATGGTCATCTTCATGATTTGCTCCAAGATACACAGGATTACCCAGCTCAGAGGATGCCTGAAAAGTATCATATGTCCTGCATTCGCCCCCCAACCCCCCAAAATTGGGGGACTTCCGAGCCGATTTTCGGGTTTAAAGTCATTTTGGGGGGATTTAGGGGGGCGGTTCGGTAGCAACCCTTACTTCTCAGACATCCTCTAAAATCATTCAGACACGTTTGTGGACAGGCAAAACTCATCCACAAAAATGTCTGTGCCCCAACCGCTGGGATTACAGCTATCTAGGCAGGGGTACTCTCTTTGAGACACCAGCTTTCCGCTCCTTCTACTTGACAATCTTCAAAGACCAACTCACCTGCTTGAAACTGCTTCTCCACATCCTCCACAGTCTGCTTAATCTCAGGGGCTAACACCTGACTAAAGCGACCCAGATGCAACACCTCTGGATTTTCAGCTCCACGACATAGTTTTGGCTTTCAAGTTCGCCATTCTTTGCCAGTTCAACCACACTGGCGATCG
>JAAUSV010000103.1 GCA_012032525.1 Leptolyngbyaceae cyanobacterium SL_7_1 | reverse complement strand
CGATCGAGCGGGAGTTGGAGTGGTTACGGAACTGGGGCGATCGCTTCCTACAGGCTCTAGATTGCGGTTGGATGCCAATGGCGGCTTGCATTGGCAGGAGGCTTGTCGCTGGTTAGAAGCCTGCGATGCCCTATTTTCCCCTAGGTGCCAGGTGGAATTTTTAGAACAACCGTTGCCTCCCAGTGACTTCGCCGCATTACTGAAGTTGCAAAGCCAGTACCAAACGGCGATCGCCCTGGATGAATCGGTGACGACGATCGCCCAATTAACCCAATGCTACGCAGCCGGATGGCGGGGGTTGTTTGTGATAAAGGCGGCGATCGCGGGGTTCCCCAACACTCTGCGGCAGTTTTGTCGGCAACCGGGGGTGGAGGTGATCTGGTCATCAGCATTGGAAACGGCGATCGCCCGCCAATTCATCCAAACTCGCTTAATTCCTTCGGTAGGAACGGATCATCGAGCGGTAGGATTTGGGATAGACCACTGGTTTACAGAGGATGGGTTAAATTCCCCCGACCCTGAGGAGATATGGCAACGCCTAACGCCTACTTAGAGCAGCGATCGCCGTACTGGTTATTGGCTCCCAATAGTGAGTTGTTTGCCGAATGGGTGGAGCAACGGCTGGAGGATCTCGATCGGCTAAAACAAACGATCGCGGCTCCACTGGTTGTGGTGGCAGAACCAGACCCCGTGCGGTTTCTAGCAAGCTTTTTGGCGGCGTGTGTGGCGGGGTGCCCGGTGTGTTTGGGTAATCCGACCTGGGGAGCGGGGGAGTGGCAACAGGGGTTGAACGTGCTGCGACCCGATCGGATCTGGGGAGTGCAGTTGCCGGATGTCTTGGCTGCCCAACCCGTGTCTCTGGAACCGGGTTGGATTCTGATTCCCACGGGCGGATCATCTGGGCAGTTGCGATTTGCGGTTCACACCTGGGAGACGCTGATGGCGTCGGTGGGGGGATTTCAGCAGCATTTTGCCCAAGAGACAATCCACTCATGCTGTGTGTTGCCGCTCTATCATGTCAGTGGATTAATGCAGTTTTTGCGATCGTTTACCTCTGGCGGCACCTTAGCCGTGGCATCGTGGCGAGCGATCGAGGCGGGAGACTTACCCCCGCTTGATCCCTCAGCGTTTTTCCTGTCGCTTGTCCCGACGCAATTGCAGCGGTTATTGCGATCGCCCCACTCCACCCATTGGCTCCGTCAATTTCAAACAGTACTGCTGGGAGGTGCACCCGCCTGGGCAGGGTTGCTAGACCAGGCGAGAGCCGCCCAGATTCGATTGGCTCCCACCTACGGGATGACGGAGACTGCTTCGCAAGTGGCGACCCTGTTGCCGGAGGAATTTCTCCAGGGACACAACCACTGTGGGCGAGTGTTGCCCCAGGCGGCGATCGCCATCGACGCCCCACCAGGAGAAATCGGACTGATTCAGATTCAGGGGCGATCGCTGGCATTAGGGTATCTATCAACTGGTTCATGCCTCGAAGATGGCAAGCCGTTGGTTGAATTTGGGTCACAGGATGGAGTGCGATCGTTCCTCACCGATGATTTAGGATTCCTTGACATCAAGGGTTGCCTGCATGTCGTCGGTCGCAGCAGTCAAAAAATTATTACTGGCGGCGAAAATGTCTTTCCGGTGGAGGTAGAATCGGCGTTGCGAGCCACTGGACTAGTGCTGGATGTGTGCGTCGTGGGAACCCTGACCCAGCGTGGGGGCAAACCGTGACCGCCATTTACGTGCCTGCCCAGCAATGGGTGTCGATCGAGTCTTTACAAACCGCACTTCAGGGACGATTGAGCAAATTCAAACATCCCAAACGCTGGATTGCCGTTGAACAATTGCCTCGAAATGCCCAGGGCAAGCTGGATTGGGTAGGGCTTCAGCGATCGATCGATGGCTCCGCTCCCCCTTTGCCAAAGCAACCCTGCCACCCTTAGTATTTTGTTAATCCTTTGCTTACCGATTCTTAATTGGCTTTCCCAATCGATCCGATAGGATAACGAGGTGAGCCTGTTTCCCCGCAACCTTAGTCCTCTCCAGAATTTATGGCAACTTTTTTCAATCTCATCGTCAAGGGCGGTCCCGTTATGATCCCGATCGTGGGGCTGTCTGTGCTCACGATCGCCTGTGGCTTGGAGCGGGCTTGGTTTTGGTATCAATTGCTACGTAAAGAAGACCGGATTGTCCACGATGTCTTGGATGCGGCGCGATATGACTTGAGTAAGGCGGGGGCGATCGCTGAGGAAGCCCGTGCCTTACCCATCGGTCGATTTTTGCTAGCGCCACTGAAATTAAAAAGTCCCACGCCCGACACCTTCCGTCTAGCCATGGAAGCAGCGTCTGATAAAGAGTTTTCCCAAATGCAGAAGGGCGACAAGTTGTTGGAAACAGTCATTGCCGTTGCCCCGTTGCTGGGTCTATTGGGAACGGTGACTGGATTGATTGGAACGTTCAATAACCTCAACATTGGGGGGGGTGGGACGACCGATCAGGCGACTCAAGCGGCGGGCGGAATTGGCGAAGCATTGATTACAACCGCTGCGGGCATGATTGTTGCTATCATAGCGCTGCTGATATACCGTGTATTCGTCACCTTTCAAGGGCGACAGATGGATTACTTTGCTGAAGTTGGTAATGAATTGGAATTGATTTATCGACAAGTGTGGTATGAGCCAAATTCCTCAGAGAAGCCAGCGTATCCTTTAGGGGCAATGACTTCATCCGTCGATAGTTATTAGGGTTAAAGCAATGGCACTTAAGCGTAGACAGCAATCGGGTATCCCTGAGGTCAACTTAGTACCGATGATCGATGTGCTGATGTCGGTGCTGATCTTTTTTATTGTTGTTTCGATGACCCTAACTCTGGAGGAAAAGGTAGACGTAGAGCTACCTAGTAATGCCGCCAGCGCGACCCAGGCTCCTCCAGTGCCTCCGCTGATTGTGAAATTGGATGGGCAAGGGCAAGCATTAGTCAACAATCAACCTTTCACTGAGGTTGAAGTCGGTTCGCAAGTAGAGTCCTACCTCTCAAGTAACGAGGAAGGATCGGTCGTGCTGCAAGCCGACCCGCTACTGCCCTATGAGCAGGTTGTACAAACCCTAGCCGACCTGAAGGAAATTGGTGGTGGAAACGTTTCTCTAGCGATCGATTGATTAGGGAGTATTGGATCAAAAGTGTAGGTGAGGATTAGCGATGCGATCGAACAAACGGCGTCAGGCATTGGGGCAAGTGCCTGAAGTAAATCTGATCCCCATGATGAACGTGTTGATGACCGTTCTAACTTTTTTGTGATTGTTTCCATGACTCTGACTGGACAAGTTGTCAACGTGTTTTTGCCCCAAACCTCCACAGCAGGACAAAAGGAGAAGGAGGAAGAAATTCCCCCGTTTGTAGTCGGTCTCAATGAAAACAGTGAGATTCTGCTAAACAACAAACCTGCCACCCTCGACCAAATGGTGCAGGAGGTGCAAGATTATTTTGTTGAGAACCCAGAAGGGAAAGTGACCTTGAAAGCCGATCGCGAGTTGCAATATCAGGAAGTTGCCAATTTACTCAAAGCACTACGCGATATTGGCGGTGGGCGAGTGTCGCTGGCGATCGACCTGCGCTAGCCAATCGCAACTCTCCTCTATTCAAACTCCTTTTGCAAGGAATTTCCTGTTCAGCCTCCAGGTAGAGCATTTGTCTTAGCACAGATCGGTAGTATCAAGGCAGTTCATAGCATTGAGATCAATCGGGACGTGGAAATTTTTCTACGCAATCTCACTTGGGTAAAGTGCTGAGCCTGATTGTCTGAGTGCTGTATTCAGCTTTGGGAGACAAACAATGGAGTTAACACCGACCGATCGCCCCCAAAGCGATCGCCCCGACCTAAGCGACACCGAGCGCTGGGCATCACTGATTGGTGGAGGAGCTTTGGTGCTCACTGGGCTAAGCCAGCGTTCCCTGAGAGGGGTGTTGTTGGCGGTTGCTGGAGGCGGTTTAGCTCTGCACGGGGCAAAGGGGCAAAAGAGTTTATCTGATACGGTTAGTCAGGCGGCAGGGTTGGATCAGCCGTTGCGCGTGGAGAAAACCGTCACCATCAATCGATCGCCCGCAGAACTCTACCAGTTCTGGCACAACTTTGAAAATCTACCTTCGTTTATGAAGCATCTCCAGTCGGTGCAAGTGCTCGATCAGAAACGCTCCCATTGGGTTGCCAGTGCGCCCTTGGGTGGCACGGTGGAATGGGATGCAGAGATTGTCACAGAGCAGGAAAACCACCTGATTGCCTGGACATCGGTGGAAGGCGCGGACGTAGATAATTCTGGATTTGTCCGCTTTCAACCCGCACCAGAGGGGCGCGGCACCGAGGTCAAGGTTGTGCTGGAATACGCCATTCCGGCAGGAAAACTGGGCGCGGCGATCGCCAAATTATTTGGAGAAGAACCCGAACAGCAAATTGGTGATGAGTTACGCCGATTCAAAATGCTAATGGAAACCGGGGAAATTGCCACGACTGAAGGACAACCGTCTGGTCGAGCTTAATAGTTGATTAAAAGGAGTAAATCAATGACACGGATGAAACAATTTCGTTACGGGTTAGTAGCAGTTTTGATGGCAGTTTGCTTATGGACGGGAAGTGCGATCGCATTTCAACCAAGCGCACAAGCCGGTCCTCCTGGAGCAGGCTATACTCCCAAGGCGGTGGGTATGGAGACCCAACTTGAGGAGAACACAATCAACAAAGATGTGGACACACCAGAAGAAATTCGCAGACGATCGAATCAGTTCACCAATCGTGCCGAACGAGCCAGTGATAACCTAATTGAACGTGCTCAAGAGGGACTGGAAAATACGGCAGATAACGTTCGAGAAAAGCTGAACTTAGACCAACCGATCGCCCCTGAAACAAAGCGATTTATCAGAGATGCGCGTGAAAATATTGAGTCGGCGGTTGACTCAACGAGTCGTGCGATCGAAAGTCGTTAGTGAGATGTCAAATGGGCAACAATTTGTAGGGGTTTGGCATTGCCAAACCTCTACAAAAAATTACGATCGCTCTGGCAACGGTCTTCCCTTAGGCTCTGGTAGCACCGGACGGGGCTGATAGGGCATGGGGATGTATTGCACACTGGGGCGTCCGCCTTGGGGTTGGGGGAACAACTCCATCAATCCATAAATGCTAGTGGGCAACCCTACAGTCACAGGTAGTCCTAATTCCGTTGCCTCTTCCACCGTAATTGGATAATCATGGGTGACTCGCCCAGTTGTCAACGCTTCAATGATTGGCTCGATCTGTGCTGGATCAATTTTTTGAGAGGGATTGTCATCCTGAAGCAGGGTTCTAACAAATCGCTGCACTTGACGAATGGCTTTGCGAGATAAATCTGCCATGATCAACGTTTGGTCATCCACCTCACTAATCGGTTTCTCTTCAACCACCTTGAGAATACTGGCAGCGGGGAAATTGCCCAGTTGGGGGTCAACCGGACCCAACACAGCATTGGCATCCATAATAATTTCATCGGATGCCAGTGCCAGCATCGTGCCACCGCTCATGGCGTAATGGGGCACAAATACCGTGACCTTGGCGGGATGGCGAATCAAGGCTCTAGCAATTTGTTCTGTCGCCAGCACCAGACCACCGGGAGTATGCAAAATTAAATCGATCGGCACATTGGGCGGCGTTAATCGAATTGCCCGCAACACCTGCTCCGAATCTTCGATCGTAATGTAGCGCGACAAGGGAATCCCCAAAAGACTGATCGATTCCTGCCGATGAATTAGCAGAATCACGCGGCTACGACGCTGTTGCTCAAAATTTTTCAAGGCTTGCACTCGGCGAGACTCAACTTGGCGACGCTGAATAATCGGTTGCAGCGACGAGAAGACTAGAAAAATCCAAAATAGATCAAAAAATTAAAGTTCACGGCGATCGCCCTTTAAAAGATGCGTTGGCTGCGCCTATTATTTCAGCTTTAGCGTGTCCAATGAAGTCTACTAAAAGGGGGATTTGTTGGTGATGGGCAAAAAAAACGGTAGGGAGGCAACAGGCTGGCTCCCTACCGAGGCTATGAGTGAATGAGATGGAGCGGTTAGCGGTTGGCGATTAGCCAATCGCTAACCCCCCCCCTAGATGAAATTGCTCGCGGTCACTGATCGAGTCTGTGTGTTCGTCAGAATCGCCAGGATTTCTGAGCCATTGCGGATTTGCACATCTCTACCAGTTTGGGCGATCGTCAATTGACCAAAGGTCAACTGCTCCAGGTCAAACTGGAGGGTGTTGTTGCGGTAGCCAATCACCGTATCAATCCCTTCGCCCAGCTTCATCACGGCAACGTTGCGTCCACCCGATAGATAGATGGTGTCGTTGCCGACGCCGCCATCGATAAAGTCTCTGCCACCACCAGAGTAGATGGTGTCATCACCATTACCGCCAAACAGCATGTCTCGACCGCCCTTGCTGTAGATGATGTCGTTGCCATCGCCACCCACCAGGAAGTCGTTGCCACCATCGCCTGTGAGGATGTCGTTGCCAGCACCGCCATCCATGATGTCGTTGCCCCCTTTGCCAAAGATGCGATCGTCGCCTCCGAGACCAAAGATGGTGTCATTACGACGGGTGCCGTTGATTTGCTCCCCATTGTTGGTGCCAAAGATGCCATTTTGGGGTGTGACCGCGATCGTCAGGCTGTCCACGTCTTCCAGGGCTGCGCCGCCACTGTTACCCAAGTCGTTGGTGGTGACGGTCAAGACTGCCGCTCCTGCCAAAATCGCCTGGGGAGTGGGGGTGTAGGTTAAGCCGTTTAGTGCGGCATTGAGGTTGGCGACAGTTCCTTGAATGGTGACTGCATTGCTGCCATTCCCCGTAACGGCGGTGAGTCCAGTGGTGCTACCCAGAGCCAGTTGTCCTTGAGTCACCGAGACCGTCACCCGTTCAATTCCGCCCTCGGCATCGACATCGCTGACGGTGATGGCGTTACCAGTTGCCGCTGAGAACACACGGGTTGCGCCTTGCACCACAGACTGGTTGCCAGGAAGCGCATTGACTGGGGCATCGTTGACCGCTGTGATGGCTTGGATGGAGGTGGCAGTGGTGGTGCTAAAGCCCGTTGTCCCCCCGTTGAGGCTGGTATCGACTTTATTGCCGATCGCCCCACTCGACTGATCCCAAGCGCGGTAGGTGAGGGCGGCGGTGCCATTGTAGTTGGCAGCGGGGATAAACCGCACCAGGGTCGTTGCCGCCAGCAACAGGGCGCTATTGTTTGCCACCGTGCCGACGCTCACCCAGCTCGTGCCATTGTTGGTGGAATATTGCCAGGTGCCAGTGCCGGTTGTGCCTGTGATGGCGATGCCCTGAACCGCATTTAGATCGACATCCGTTACCGCAGTACCCAGCAAAGTCGCGACTGGAGTTCCAGGAACGCTAGCTGGGTCTTCGTCGTAGGTAACGAAGTTGCCCACGGTGGCAGGAGCGAGTACGGGGGCATCGTTGGCGCTGTTGACCGTGATGAATGCCTCCGCCGTATTGGTATTGCCGTTGCCATCGCTGACGGTGTACTCGATTACGGGACGGAACAACAAGTCGGGGTTGCTGTTGAAGAAGGCGAGGTTGGTTTCGTAGGTGGCGATGTCGGGGTTGAAGAAGTCCAGTTCGGGGGTGAAGATCACCACGTCATCGCTGGTGTCTGCTGTACCGCGATCGTCCAGTGTCACCGTGCCACTACCACTGATCAAGCTGACGTTGGTGACGCTCAAAGGCGCACCCTCCACCGATTGATCGTTGCTCAACAGGTCGTTGACGGAGATTTCTAACACCGTATCTTCCACAGCGGTAAAGCTATCGCTGGCTGCCAGCACCAAGGTGGTGCCTGCCCCCAGTTCAAACAGGTCGCTCGCCACATCGCCTTGAGCCACAAGCTGTACGGCGATAATCGCTTGCTTGGCGTCTTCCAGGGAGAGAGTGCCATCGTTGGCGATCGCCCCAATCTCGGCATTGTTTGCCGCAATCACCCCCGCCACCACTGGCACCAGGTTGGCAAATTGGGACAGACCCAACTCGCTGAGGGTGTCATTGAGGATGGTAGCAATCTGGGTGGCGTCGCTGAGGTCGAGGGTGAGGGCTGTTTGGTTGGCGATCGCCGAATCACCGCCTGAGCAATGTCGGTGGTGGTGAAACTAGAAGCACCTTCGATCAGCTTGGTGACTTGGACGATGATGTTTTGCACCTGCACTTGCTTGGCGAAGACATCCAAGCCCACAGGGTCACCACCGTCAAGGGCAGCGATGGCATCGAAGGTCTGCACATCCACAGCATCAGGGATGCCCAAGGATGCCTTTACTTGGGCTTCGGCGTCTTCTAGGCTCGCGCCTTGCCGATAGAGATCATTCACCAAAGTGGTGAGCGGTGTGACAACGGTGGCATCTGGGGTCGCCGTCAGCAGGGTGGTTTGCTCCAGGAAGGTAGTAGTGTCAATGCCATTAATCACCACCAGTTGTCCTTCCTCTGGGTCGATTACTCCATTGCCATTGGTGTCAAACTGCTCTAGGCGAATATCGAGCGAGAAACTACCGTCATCATTGGTAAAGGTGGAGGGTTCGAGGAAGGGTTCCAAAATGTCCTCTTCCACTTCATCCCGCACCCCGTTGTTGTTGATGTCTTTAAAGTCTTGAATGCCATTTAAGTTGGCATCGAAGAAGACCGTTGCTCCCGACAGATAACCATCCGAGGCAAGTCCGAAGCTAGCGCCATTGGGTCCGATGGTGAATTGGGCGATCGGGATTGTGGCAAATCTGATTTTGTACACCGGGATGCTCAACACCTTAATTTCGGCTCCCAGGAAGGCGTTGATTGCCCCCAACACCTCAAACAGTTCAAAGAAGGGGCGGTTGAACTCAGACTGGAAGCGAATCTTGCCGTCATCGGTTCCTTCGAGTTCGCCCGTGTCGAGGAGGTCGATGCCGACAATCCCCTCAATCCCACCCTTCAAGTAGCCGCTGACTACTTTGAGGTCAAGCCCAAACCCAGCGGCGATCGTGGCGACCAACGACAATTCGCTGACGTCTTCATTTGCCTCGCGGATACCGTTATTGTTGAGGTCACGGCGATCGTTGATGAAAAATCCATCCAGAATCAGGTCATCCTGGGCTGGATCGAATCCCGTCGCTTGCCACTGTTCTAAGCCATTGGTGTCAAAGCCAAAGCTAAACTGTGCTGCAACCGCAATGTTGCCCTCAATTAATCCGCCCAACCCGATCGGAGGGAAGATGGGGAATTGCAGATCGAGCAACTTAAATTTGAATTGCAACCGGGGGACATCAAAGGTAAATAGGTCAGTGTTATCTCGACCCAGCAACAATTCCACTGGGGTGGAGGGGTCGGTTAGTAGTGGCACATCTAGTCCAAGGAGACTGGTAAAGCCGCTAATAACTTGTTGTTGTGCCACCTGGAGGGCTTCCTGCGCGGGTGGCAATTGCCCAGAACCGATGCCAGAGAACAAATCACCAATCTGGGTTTGAACTGGAGCAACGGTGCTTTGGGTGACGATCGCATTATCCAACTCACTGTTGCCATCCAAGGCATTGAAGTTAGTCAGGGTAGAATCACCCAGATCGATTAGCAGATCCTCTGCCAGCCCAGGATTGGCAGCAACCAGACTTTCTAAACTGTCGATCGAGTCGGCTAGGTCAGCCAGCGCATCTAAACTGTCAATGAAGCTCTGGTCTACTGTCTCACCCGACAACGTGGAAAATAGTTCTAGAACCGAGACTTGGTTGTCCCCATTTTGATCAAATAGATCGTCAATGCCCAAGGCGCTGAACAGTTTCGTATCGGCATTGAGGAAGGCGATCACAGGACGAACTTGATCGAGGAGCGGTTTGATCTCCTTGATAAAGGGATTGACGAATCGAGCAATGAAGCTGGTTAGATCCAATTGCAGATTGGTGAAGCTGACCGTCGGGGCGGTGGCAGTGTTTACCAGTTGCCCTTCAATAAACTCCAACGGCTCAGTAAAATCTACTCCCAAATCAAACACAAAGGATGGCAACGCGGCATCGACTTGTAGACTGCTACGGGCATCTAAGCCCAAGTTGGCGTCGCCTGTGAAGCTGGTGTCTAGGGCATTAGCGTTGCTTTGCAGTTCTGCCAGCGTCAGTTGCCCATTGCTATCGTTGATGTCTAAGGTAAACTCGCCATCAAACGCTGTGGGATTAGCGGCATCATCCGTCACATCCAGTAGGAAGTAGCCCAGGCTGGTGGTGGCGGTGGCATTGCTGGGCAGCCCTAAATCTAACCGTGGTGGTGAAGCCTGTTTGCGCCGCATCCAGGTAGAAGTTGTTGCTACCATCAAAGCCAAAACTCAAGGCTCCTGAGAAATTGACTGTGGAGTTGAATTTGCCCTCGACCTGCATATCTAGACCGGGCAAACCAAAATCGGATGCCAGATCCAGGTTAGTGCGGCTGAAGCTGCGATCGAGTCCATCAATGGTAAACAGAGGTGCGCCACCACTCACAGTCGTGACCACATCCACGTTGGCAAAGAGGGGTCGGAAGGCATTTTCGATGATGGTTTCCAGACGGCTAGCATCCAGATCAGCCGCCGTGCGGATTTGACTCTGGATCAGATCGCTCAACCCGGTAAACGGATTGGAGGCTAGGGCACTGGCAGAGCCAAAGATGGGAATTTCTGTGGCAAGAAACTCCTGGCTAAAGCGTTGCTCTAGGGCATCAAGGGCGGCATCTAGCCCAGCGGCGATCGCCAGCCCATCCAAAATCGGGTCAGAGATATTTGCCGTCACCGAACCAACGCTAAGAGCGCTGTAGTTGGGGTCAGTGGTGGCGATCGTGTGGGTGATTGTCCCCGTGTGTGCCCCTTCGGTGAGGTTGTCGTCGATCGCTGCCACGGTCACCGTCTGGGCAACATTCCAGTTTGCCGGAGTAAAGGTAACCGATGGAATGGTGCTGATTTGAGTCCCGGTGTTGAAATTGATCGTGACGTTGCTGGAAGGGCGTGCGGTCAGGCTGAGGCTGTAGTCATCCGTATCGCCGCCTTCCACCACATCGGTGCGCGTCCCCGATTGCAGAATTCGTACACCCGCCACATCGTCGTCATTGATAACGATCGTGGCGCTGTTGGTGCCGATGCTGTAGTTGCTGTTGGTTGCCAGCGTCAGGGTGACGGTTTCGGGGGGAGTCCCCTCAATATCAGCATCGTTGATCGGGTTAACGAAAATCGTCGCCCCCGATTCCCCTGCCGGAATCACCACACTGCCAGAGAGGGGCGAGTAGTCGGTGGATGCCGCAAAGCCGCTAACGGTATAATTTACGGTCAAGCCACCCGCTGGAGCGACAGCATCCCCCAAGGAAACTTCAAACACCCCCGGAACAGCACTGCGTTCGCTGGCATTGCCGGCGGCGTTAATTGACACCGTTGGCAAATCATTGTCGGTAATAGTCACCGTCAGCGCTTGCCCCGATACAGTTTGGTAATCCGCATCGGTGGTGACAATGCTGTGGTTGAGGAGGCTGGTGTGCCGTCCTTCCACCTCGGTGTCGTTGTTTGCCGTGACAGTAACGGTTTGAGCCGTCAGTGCATTGCCAGCGTTGAAGGTGAGGGTGAGGGGCTGTCCGACGCCATTGCCCAAATCAACTTCGCCATCGGGCGTGATCACCACCTGCACATCGGTGGTTGGAGCGGTGGTCAACTGGACGGTGTAACTATCGGTTGCGCCGCCTTCCGTCACATTGGTGCTACCGCCCGACTGAGTGATCAACAGGTTGGGGCTGTCGTTATCCACATTGGTCAGGGCAATATCTGCTGGATTAAGGGCGCTGTAGAAGGGTCGCTGCTGGTAATCGCGGTGAGGATGCTAAAGCTTTGGTTGCCGTCTGCCACTGCATCATCTACACCCGTTACGGTAACGGTTTGGGGAACATTCCAGTCGGCGCTAGTGAAAGTCAGGGCTGGGGTAGACACCGTCCCTTCGCTGGTATCGGAACTGCTGAGATTGACCACCGCATTAGCCGTGGGTCGGCTGTTCAACACTACGCTGAAGACCGATTGTCCCCCCAACTCCGTTACCGTGCCGCTGGCGGGTTGGATGGAAACGCCTGCTGTGTCGTTGTCGAGAATCGTCACCGTAGCCGCTGTGGTTGCTCCCAGGACATAGTTAGCTGTGGGGGAGGGCGTACTCAGGGTGACTTGCACGGTTTCGTTGTTCTCATCGATCAAGTCATCGATTAGGGGCAACGAAATGCCGATGCGCTGGTTGGCAGGAGTGCCACCGGGAATCACCACTGTGCCCGTTAGCGGACTAAAATCGGAACCGGAGGTGGCAGTACCAGACACCGTGTAGGCGATCGTCAAAGTTTCATTGACTGGCACCGCTTCGCTCAAGATCAGGTCAAATCCCCCCGTGCCATTCTCAGCGATCGTGGCACTGCGGGGGGCAATGCTAATGGCAGGTCGGGTTTGGGCATCCACGATCGTCACCGTTGCCGTGTTCGCCGCCGCATTCACGCCATAGAGATTGCCTGCGTTAGGAGCCTTGCTATTTAGGGTGAAGGAGACAGTCTCCGCCGGATCGATCAAGCCATCATTAATCGCGCTGACGCTGATGCTGGCGCTGCTGGTTCCCTGGGGAATCACCACCGTTCCGGTCGCTCCAGAGAAGGTGAGGTTGATCGGATTGTTGTTGGCATCCCGTGCGCTCAACGTGTAGTCGGTGTTGCGGATGCCATTGCCACCCAGGGCAAAATCCACCGTTAACCCGCCTGCGGGAGCCGGACTGGTAAGGTTGATCGTGACAGCACTAGCTGTCCCGCCCTCCGTGGTTGAGAGGGTGGCGGGGGAGAGACTGGCGATCGGCTCATTGTCGGCAATCGTAATTGTCGCCTGCGTGGTCGCTCCCAGGTTGTAGCTGCTGCCATCCACCAAGTTGAGTGTGATAGTTTCGCCAATTTCATAAATGGCATCGTTGGTGGTGGGGACGCTGATCGTGGCTGTGAGGGAACCTGCCGGAACAATCACCGTACCTGTCAGAGCTGGAAAATCGGTTCCACTGGTGGCAGTGCTGGCAGGATTTAGGGTGTATCGCACTGATAGTGGACCGGGGAAGGTGCGATCGAGCGTCACTGTAAAGCTGCCCGTACCGCCCTCAGTGGGATTCGTCGTGGGAGCGATCGTCACATTGGGTAGCGTTAGAGTGCCGATCGTGCCAAAGACGTTGTTGTTATCCGTCGCAGTTCCAGCCTGATTGACCGCCGTGTTACCACTAAAGGTTGTGCCGACCGCATTCACCGTGCCCTGGTGAATGAAGATACCAGCCCCCTTGCCTTGACCACCATTTGCCCCATTGCCACCCAATGTGGCATTATCCCGAATCACGCTATTCACCAAACTCACCTGAGAACTGGTGCCCGTGACAAAAATGGCACCCCCCAAGCCAGCGCCACCGCCGCCTTGTCCACCCGGCTGACCGTCGCCAGAGACAACATCAGTCGCATTTTGCCCCCGGTTACCCGTAGCACCACTGCCTGCAAACAAGCCGCCGGTGCCACCTGCGCCACCCGCCCCGCCGCCGCCCGGAGCACCAATGGTAGGCAACCACCGCCGCCACCACCG
>JAAUSV010000102.1 GCA_012032525.1 Leptolyngbyaceae cyanobacterium SL_7_1 | reverse complement strand
GCTGTCTCGGCGCCCGTGCAGGAGCGGCATAGGGAGCAGCTCCAAGATGCTGTTATGATCAGTCCATCAGACTGTTGCATCGATCACCTTGGGTTTGGGTCAAGCCGCTAAGTACAGTTCTAGAGTATAGAGCAGCCTAGATAGGCGGCTGTTTCTGTCAAAAATTGTGAGTCGGTTGGCATTGGGTGCATTGTTGCAGGGTTGCGATCGCCACGGGTGATTGCCATGGCGAGTTTCGTTTAGGCTCGATCGCAGTCGCTGGCATGGAGAATACGGTTGTTGCAATCTTCCTCTCGCGATGGGTTTACTATTCCAGCAATGGGCAGCAAAGCAAGTTGGAGACAGATCTATTCTTGGATTAGTGCGGTAGTCGGCAATCTCGACTCCATTCACCTGCTGCTGCGCCAGACCCTAGAGTGCTTGGCAATCACCTACGAGACCGAAGGGATTTTGATTGCTGGGTTGGAGTATGGGGAGGCGGGCAACCCCCAAGCCTTTGGCACAGTAGACACATGGGCGGAATTAGAGGAACTGGGCGAGTCGATTGTCCCAGACGAAGACTTGCCAGAGAGCGCTTCAGATACCATTCGTGGGTACTGGTTGCGCTCCCATCCCCCCTGGTTGCGTGATCAGTGCCGATTGCCCAACCGGGTGCAACTGCCCACTGGAGAGTTGGTTGTGCCCATTATTAGCCAAACCATGCCCCACCCCTTGGTTGACAGTCTGCCCAGGAAAACCCTCCAACTAGTGCTCAAGCTCCGGCGATCGCCCGCCCGTGTTCCCCTGCATGCCCTGCGGTTGACAACCGAGGAAGCCACCCCAGCCATCCAAGGATGGGAGGAGGAGGAGTTAGAATCGCTGGATATTGTCTGTAGCCAGTTGGGGTTGGCATACAACGCGCTCTACTGGCGCGATCGCCTGGAACAGTCTCGGCTGCAATTGGCATTGATTGGGCGGATTGCCCGCCTGCTCAATTCCGATATAAATCCGGACGAAATGGTTGGACAGATTTTGGCGGAGTTGGGGCAAGGGTTGCAGTGCGATCGCTGCCTCTTGCTAGATTTGCGCCATGATCCGGTGAGTATTTTGACTCTGTGGGATCATCCCCAACGGACACTTAGCCCATTTTCCGTCGAGCCGCTCGATCGGTTGATCTGGCAGGATGCCATGGATATGTTTTTGCAAGGGGGAGCCTCCTACCTCCAGATTGAGCAGACCGAAAGCGACCCAGAACTGTTGCAAAGTTGGTTAGCCGACATCCAGGCAGCATCGGTATTGGTGCTGCCGCTGTTCATTCAAGCAGAGTTTTTTGGAGCGGTGGTGCTGTTGTCCTATGCCCACACGCGCACCTACCAGTTGGATGAATTGCAAACTGTGCGCCAAGTGGCAGACCAAGTGCGATCGCCCTTGCCACTGCCCAGCACTACCAGAGTGTTTGGTATAAGCAAGAAACCCTGCGGATGCAGACAAAATCCCCCTCCACGGAGATTGTGCGCGATGAGCTGACCCAACTGCTCAATCGGCGATCGCTCGAACGCGAACTCGACCAGTTGAGTACCAAAGCAGTGTGGGCGGTGCATCCTCCCTTTAGCGTTATCATCTGCGACATTGACTATTTCAAGCTGGTAAACGACACCCACGGACATCGCATCGGCGATGAAGTGTTGCAAGGGCTAGCGCAACGCCTACAACGCCAGTTGCGGCGGGATACGCCCCTGTATCGCTACGGTGGCGAAGAATTTATTGTGATCTTGACGGAGACTGAGCTAAAGGAAGCGGTGGATGTGGCAGAACGGCTGCGCTACGTAGTCTGCTATGAGCCAATCTCCACCTCGATCGGGGCGATTGAGGTCACAGTTAGCTTTGGAGTTGCCCAACAAAACCCCGATCGTGACCACCAAGCCTGGGATGTGGTGCGTCGTGCTGAGCAAGCCCTTCATGGGGCAAAGCGTCAAGGGCGCGATCGGGTGAAGGCGGAGAAAGGGGAGAGCTGAAGGCGGCAACATGCAGCGAGAGGAAATCCGTTGGCAGATAGGACTCGTATTGCTGAGGGGTGGTGATTTTTCCTCTGTAGATTCCGAATAAATCATTAATTCGCTTGATCTAACTTTACACATTTGAACAGCTCGTCTAATATTGCCTCTGATGCTCTAAATTGATGATTTACTTAAAATTTTGTAGTTTTTAGAATGCGTTCCATTCTTTTTAGAGGTACGGATCTGTTCGTTCTTGAGCTTTGGACGTTTTGTTTTAGATGACTCAGTTACTTGATTCCCTGTCGCCAATTTCTCGACGCACATTACTTAAATTCTTCGGTGTTAGTACGGTGGGAGGCTTAGTTGGCTATTCCCGCTTTACCAAACCCCAACCGACGATTGCTCAGCAAGACGCTATTGCCCTGCCCCGATCACTTAGCCAACCTCGGCGGGTGGCGGTGGTGGGAGGTGGGTTGGCGGGGTTAGCCGCTGCCTATGAGTTGAGCCAGCGAGGGTTTGTTGTCACCCTAGTGGAGCGATCCCCCCAACTGGGGGGAAAGGTTGCCAGTTGGGCGATCGATGTGGGGGATACGCCGTTTAAGATGGAGCACGGCTTCCACGGCTTTTTCCCCCAGTACTACAACTTGTGGGGCTTAGTGGACGAGCTGGCGGTGCGAGATAACTTTCAGTCGTTGAATTTCTACGCCGTGATGTATAAGGGCGAATACTACGACCCAGAGATCTTCCGCCCCAGTCATTCGGCGTTTCCGTGGAACATTGTGGATCTAGCCGTGTCCTCGTCTAATCGCCTCAAGTGGGGGTTAAATTTGACGAAGATGCAGCATTGGCATGTGTTTCGGGAGATCACGGGGTTTGATCCCAAGAAAAGTTTCGATCGCCTCGACCACCTCTCCGTAGCGCAGTGGGTAGAACACGATTTCCCTAAGGGCTTGTATGACCTCTACTTCCTCCCCTTTGCCAAGTCCAGCCTCAACTCACCTGATGTCATGAGTGCGGCGGAGCTGATGCAGTTTTTCCACTTCTATTTCTTTGGTAATCCAGAGGGGTTGGCATTTAACGGCACACGGCAGGATATGGGGCGGAGTTTGGTTGATCCGATTGCGGAGCGATCGCCCAAAATGGTGGCACTATCCTCACCCAATCCACCGTTAGCGCTGTGCATTGGCAGAACGGCGCCATTACCCAATTGGACTACCACCAAGGCGCAGGCAGCAGCCCCACGCCATTCTGGGTGACGCGCAACCCCCTGCTTAGTACAGAGCAGTTGGAATACTTTGGTGCAGGGGATACGGTCTACTCCCTTGCGGCGGAGAGTGCGGAGGCGTTATCCCTCAGTTGCACCCACCAAGGCTGTATCGTCCATCAAACCGTGGAGGTGCAGACTGAAGGGGGCTACCAATGTCCTTGCCATGGAGCGATGTATGGGGCAGATGGCACCGTTGTCCGGGGTCCAGCCCAGGCAAATCTATCCCGCTTTCGGGTGTTGCAGCGGCAGGGCGATCGGGTGCAGTTGGCGGCGATCGACGCAGAGGTGGTGACCACAAAACCCCTGGAAGCCGACTATTACGTATTTGCTGCCGACATTCCGGGAATTCAACACCTGTTCTCCCTAGCAGAGGGAGAGGTGCCCGCCCCATTGGTGCGCCAGGTTAGTCAATTGACCGTGGCTGATCCGTTTGCCGTGGTGCGTTTCTGGTTCGATCGCGATTTTGATTGGGAGCAGAGCAATTTCACCTCCCTCTCTGGCTACCGCTTGACCGATAGCATCACCCTCTACCACCGCATCCAGCAGGACTACATCGATTGGGCAGAGCGCACCGGGGGCAGCGTGGTGGAGCTGCACGCCTACTGTTACAAAGAAAAGGAATTCCCCACCCAGCAGGCATTGTTAACCACCTTTGAGCAGGAGTTATACGAAATTGTGCCGTCGCTGCAACAGGCAACGATGCTACATCGTGAATTGGTTAACCAGAAGAACTTTGCTGGGTTTCCCCCCGGTAGCCACAGCGATCGCCCTGTCACTGCTTCCCTTGCCAGCAATCTCATGTTTGCCGGAGATTGGGTCAAAATGCCCTTCCCCTGCGGCTTAATGGAACGTGCCATCAGCAGTGGCTTACTCGCTGCCAACACAATCCTGCAACAGGAGGGGTTACAGCGCCGCCCCTTGCTCTCGGTCAATCCTCAAGGAGTGCTCAATATCTAACGCCCATGGACACCCTCAACTTTAGCCCACCTTCCCACCCGGTTGCCAGTCAACGGCTCCCCAGAAACCATGGGGAAGTAGTGCCTTCCCAATCTGCCAAATTACCATTACGGGCGCTGGGGGTAAATTTAAACCACTGGTATGTGGTGGCACGCAGCAGTGAGATCCGCACCGCTCCGGTTGGGGTAAGGCTGTGGAAACGGTCGATCGTGCTCTACCGCGACACCACGGGTCAGGTACGGGCGCTAGACGATCGTTGCCCCCATCGCCAGGTCAAGCTCAGTTCTGGGCTGGTGAAAGGCGATGAGCTGGAATGCGCCTACCACGGCTGGCGATTTAACGCTGAGGGACACTGCACCACCATTCCCTATCTAGAACCCCAGCAAAAGCTACCCACCTGTACGATTCGCCCCTATCCGGTGCGGGAACAGGATGGCTTCATTTGGCTATTTCCTGGGGATGCTACAGGGGAGATGCCGCCTCCCATGGGTGTTCCAGAATGGGATCACGTCAACTACATCAACTCTGTGACCACGATCGAGTGCGATGCCCACTACTCGTTCTTGATCGAAAACCTGATGGACATGTACCACGGGCACTTACACGATAATTACCAGGCATGGGCAGACCCCCGCCTAGAAAGCTTGGAGGAAACTCCCGATCGTGTCCACGTCCATTACCAGGCACAGAGCTATTACACCATCAACAAAATCTGGTCGGTTTCCCAGTTGTTTATCCCGGCGCTGCGTCGGTTGCACCCTGAGCCCCTCGATGTCAGCTATCTCTACCCCCACTGGAGAGCCGCATTGGGCAAGGATTTTAGAATCTACTGCCTCCTCTGCCCGATCGATGAAACCAAAACCCGTGCCTACTTGCTCCATTTCACCTCCCTAGAAGGCTTCCCTCGCCTGCATAAACTCCCCACCTGGTTCCGCCGCTCGGTCAAAAACCTGTTCTTCAACTCCGCCCAAAAATTGCTCGATGGGTTGGTTGTCCAGGACGTGTTGATGATGGAGCAAGAACAAGCTGCCTTTGAGCAGCATCCCGATCGTCGGGGAATTGAGGTTAACCGGGCGATCGCCAGTGTGCAGCGGCTGATTCGAGGACAGGGGGAGAGGCAGGGAGAGCGCTTGGACGGTGAGGTTGTTTAGGTTTTTAGTGAGCGGAGTAATTGGTTTGGGCAGGCATCTTTTACGGCTGAATAGCGATCGGGATGGTGCACAAACATGTAGTGTTCATATTCATACCAGTGCATCTCTGCCTTTTCCTCGTTACACAATCTACAAATCACCCAAAGATTTCTAAAATCTAATGCTAGCCAGGGATATTGTGCCCTGGGTAATTTGTGGTCGATCGTTCTCCCCCCTCGATCGGCATATCGCTGTTCACAAACCGGGCAATACCAATCTGAGTGATCCCTCACCCAGTGGATACTCTCTTGAGTCGAACCATTCTCGCCTTTGCCATTGATACATCGCCACTGGTCAAACTGCTTGTAATACTCAAAATCTCGACGGGTTAATCGATGGTATTGTTTCTTGCCAATCCCATCGGCTAATTCAAATAGTTCGCGTAAATCCTTGTTTTCAAGATCCATTGGTTGACCTGTTAAACCTTAGTTGTTCGATAGGATTTTTGGTGGGAATTGCTGCGAGATTTGCGATCGGGTTTATTGCCAAAATCAACCACTTCCATTTCAGTATCAGGAAACTGTCGGTCGATTTGTGTAGAAATCTCACTCACTTCTTGGTTGAACTCTTGATTAAATGCCTCCCGTTCCTCATCAGTCAAATATTTATTGCCAATGCGATCGGCTTCTAGAAATAATTCTTCAAGGCTTAAATCTTTAAATTGATAGCTGTCTACAAATTCTCCAATCTTTTGATAAAGACTGATGACGTTGTCCCACCCTGTATTTCTATAACCATTGGTCTTTAGCCATTGCTGATCCTGCGTTTGAAGTTTTTGACGATTGGCAGAGTTAGTCCGCTGCACCTCGCGATAACTCATTCCTTGAAAACTACGTTTTTATGCTTTGAATTTGCCATGCATCTCCTAGCTCTAGCCAAGCGTCCATCTAAACAATCTGATGAGTGCTTTACGAATTTCGCTATCTTCGTATTGCAGCAGTAGCTTTGTATCCTTTGCTAATCTGAGTCGAATTTGGTCAACAATATTTTTTAGATTTTTATTATCTTTTTGCAGTTGTTCATTCACCTCAACCAACTCATTGGTTTGAGTCGTCAACAATTGAACTTTAGATGAGAGAGAGTGGTTTGAGGAAGACAGGGTTTGAATTTGACTTTCAAGTTGCTGCCGTTCTACATCTAGTTCATCCCTTTTACCTTCAAGGATGGTTTTGGATTCTTCTAGGGTTTTAATCGCTGTCTCCAATTCATCGTACTCATTCTTTAACGTCTGAAATCGGGTTTCAGCCTGATTTCGCATCCTGGAATAGTAGGCATTTTTTGATCCTAGACTGGAGTTTTTTGCGGTAAACGATTCAATCAGCTTGATGGCGCTGGGTTCGCCATCGAGGATGGCAAGCAACCGTTCACATTCATCCCGTGTCAACGATTGGCTGATGTTTTTATTGATACTGTATTTTTCTTTTAAATAGCTTTGCAGCTCATCTTTAGATGCCATTCGCCCATTCCTGAAATTCGATTTATATTCTGCTGGAAAAGAGAAATCGAGGCGATCGCCCGATTCTCCAAGTCAGCAATATAACTTCCTACTCTATGCTCAATATTTCCAATCAGTACCGGATAAACCGCATTGCCCTGCTGATCTTCATCAAGTTTTATTGGAACTTAAAATTGAGCAACGTCATGTTACTCAAGCTAAGTTCAGCAAAATCTCCTATCCTGATGTACTTTAGGAAGAACAACCCATCCTCCTTCTTTAACGTGACTCCAACGGTTGACTCTATTCTCGATCGCGCTCTATCCGGTGCCGACATCACCGAACTGGAAGGGATAATTTTGCTGCAACAAACGGATGGAGCCGCGATTGCTGCCATTCAAACCACTGCCGATCGCCTGCGCCAGTTCCAAGCAGGGGAGACCGTCACCTTTGTGATCAATCGCAACATCAATTTCACCAACATTTGTGAACAGCACTGTAGTTTTTGTGCCTTCCGGCGCGATCAAGGCGACGATGGGGCGTATTGGTTGGATGAGCCGATCATTGTGGAGAAAACCATGGATGCGGTTCGGCAGGGAGCTACGGAGATCTGTATGCAGGGTGGTTTAAATCCCCACGCGACGATTGGCGATCGCACCCTCCCCTACTATCTGCAACTGGTCAGCACCATCAAAACCGCCCACCCAGAGCTACACCTGCATGCGTTTTCGCCCCAAGAAGTCCAATTCATCGCCAGACGGGATGGCGTGAGCTACGCCGAGGTGATTGCCGCCCTGCAAGAAGCGGGAGTGGGTTCCATGCCGGGAACAGCGGCAGAAGTGCTTGACGACGAGGTGCGACGAATTTTGTGTCCCGAAAAAACCACCAGTGCGGAATGGATTGAAATTGTGGGGACGGCGCATCGTCTGGGCATGCCAACCACAAGCACGATGCTGTCGGGGCACATTGAGACCGCAGAACAACAGATGCGCATCTAGGGTGGTTGCATCGATGCAACAGACCGCCATTAGCAAAGGCTACCGAGGGTTCACTGAATTTATCCTCCTGCCGTTTGTCGGTCAAGATGCCCCCAAACCGCTGCGCAAACGGGTAGGGCGCGATCAACCCGTGCTGGCGGATGCTCTATTGTTGACCGCTGTAGCTCGGATTTTCTTGGGCAACTGGATTGTTAACCATCAACCCAGTTGGGTGAAATTGGGATTAATGGGAGCAACCACGGCTCTGACGTGGGGGTGCAACGATATTGGCGGCACATTGATGGAAGAACACATCACCACCATGGCGGGTGCCCAAGGAGGCACCTGTCAATCACCGGAGGACTTGCGGCGGGCGATCGAATCCATCGATCGCCCAACTCAGCAACGAGATACCCTGTATCAACGCTTGAGTCCTGTGCTGGTGTAGTCTCACCGAGTGCTATCTGACTTGCCAGTGCCCCCAGTATTACGAACATTCATCACTTTACTGAGGGTGTCATACCAAAATGCTGCCCCCATGGATAGTGCCACGCCTGTAATTAGCCAGCCAATGGTCCGTCGTAGGATGGGCATGATTCCCTGTCCGCTCATCTGTTGCCCAGTAATGGTCTGATCCCATCCAATGGGCAACGGCAGTTCATCGAGCACGCTATCCATAGCGTCCCTAACGGCTCGTAAATCTGAGGCGACGGTTTGAGAATTAGGTGTGATTTGATTAACCGCTTGGGTCAAGCTCGATCGCAGGGTGGAGTCTTCGGACAAGCGATTGAGAATGTATAGGGTATCGGCATTGACGCTGAGGGCGATTAGAAATCCAATTAACAGAGCTACTCCCTTGGCATTGCGTTTGTAAACTCCGGAGGCACGGGTCATGGACTTGTCGAACCAGTCGGCGACTTCGCGTTGCAGTTGACGCACACTGGCTTCTAGCCCTTCTGCTTTTAACTGCGCCTGTTCGGCGAGGGCAATCAGGTTGTCCTTTAGCTGATCGGGCAAATCCGTGATGTGTTCGAGGAGTTCTGCATTTTCCTGCTTGAGGGTAAGAATTAGCTCCGCTAGTTGGGGCGAAAACTTTTGCGCTAACCAACGCCGTTCATTGGCAAAATCGTTGGATTCGGCTAAGTGGAAGATTAATTGGAGAATTTCGGTGACGGTTGGTTCGGAATATCGCTGCAAAATAGCCTGTTTGAGATAGGGCAATCGACTACGAATAATTTCTTTGCAGTGATTGTTATCTGCCAGCATTGTCTCCGTACTTTCGACAAACTGAATTAATTGCTTAGAGACCTGCTCGATCGTAGTTGAGAGGGAAACTCGACGATTTTTAAAGTCATCGATCGCCTGTCCAATCCCTTGTTCTAGATAGGTAAATTCGGCTTGCAATAGGGAGTTATCTCCTAGGCTATTACGTAGATCATCTAATACTTCTCGAACGTAGCTTAACTTAGTCTCACTAAAGGTATGGGTAGTCAGTTCACTAATTCGTTGGCTAATTTGTTCAAAATTAATTTGCCTTAACAGGGCGATCGAAAATACATCGGATGGAATATAGGATGGCGCTGTTGTTTCGCTGCCAAAAATATGTCTATTGCCCGACAACGTGTAATAAATTGTGGCGATGGAAGAACTTACCATTCGGAAAACCTTTTCAATTTTTCCACGCGCTTCTTGATTTAAGGCTTTGATCAAAGAGTTTTTATACAGTTGGTCGGCTACTCTCGCGTCGATTAATAAATTTTCGATTGATTTTTTTAGATGCTCCGCTCTCCACTGCAATATAGTTGTGATCAATTCCTGGATCTCAGAAGCCAATAGGCTTAATGTGAGATAGATGAAAAGCAAACCAATCGCAACATCGATCGCTAGGGGTAGGTTCATAGTGAAAGGCTCAACACAAGCCCTATGATTATAAGCGTTGGTATCGCCATCCTAGCAAGACTCCAGCAATCCATCGCTCAATGTGGTTCCTTCAGACAAATACACCGAGCCACGGAATTCCTCAAACGGCGTCTCACTAGATAAAACAAAATCTTCAAATCATTAGTCATTTGTACAACTAATAATCTGAAGATTTAGAGGAAGTTAATAGATTTTCTAGGGTAAATCCGCTGATTTTAGGAGAGGGCTTCGAGGCGATCGCTCAGAGGATTTCTTGCTCGAATTAATGAAGGATTTTCCGTAGGCGTAGTGATTTGTAAGTTGGGCATTTCTTGCCAACAATGGGGGCAAAACCAATAGACTCGATTGTGACGAGCATGGCGCAGGAGTGAAGCGGAGCAGCAGGGGCAGATGTTCATGGGTTGTTAATGTTTAATTGAATACATTTCTTGATCAACAGATGTAAGATTCGATTTATCAAACTGATTTAAGGATGCCAAAATCCACTCATTCTCACAACTGAAATTCGGTTCACTTTTACATACATTAAAGGCACAATAATGCCCGAACATCGCTAGGTGTGGTGATCCGGACGTTATTTAAGTAATATTAAAAAGCAATTTAGTTGAGGAATGACAATCTTTCTTCAATATCCAATACAAAAAATGAAGCGCTGACCTTGAAAAAGATTAAGAACGGTTAATACTATGATAGCAATTTACCGCTATCCCTGCCTTGTCGATCAGGATTTGTGAGTCGATGGGAAGTTATTGGGTTTTAGATTAAGTCTGTTGTGGCAGTCAACCCATGCTCGTCGTAGTTTAAATGGGACGGGTTGAGGGGAAGGGGCGATCGCCAACGATACTGCTGCAAATCAATGGTGCCACTGGCGCTAAATTGAATGCCTTCTTCCTCTAACAGCACGCGTTGCAGGTCGTCTGCGCCATTGCGAAAAGGCGACTCGGAGACTTGCCCTTTGGCATTAATCACTCGATGCCAGGGGACATCAGACGATCGGGTATCAACGCGAAAGAGGGCATACCCCACCAACCGTGCCTGTCCTGGTAAGTTTGCCAAGGCGGCGATTTGTCCGTAGGTGGCGACTTGCCCGTAGGGGATTTTACGAACAACCTCATAGATGATTTCGTAGGCTGCCATAGGAATGACCTGATTCGTTGTGACGGAGTCAATTGAACTGTAGCCATTCTATTTAAATGATGAAACCCTGACGCCCCAGTTCCCCGGCTTCTTTTGGAGAAGCCGGGGAGCTTTGTTGCCACCCTGTTTTAGCAGGTAGAGCGGGTTTATTCGTCCTAGCTGTCCGCCTTACCAAACGTGGTAAAGTGCCAACCCTTGCGCTGATCGCCCGTGATGTCAAACACCACATGCTTCACCACCGTGTATTCCTCTAGCGCGTAGTGCGACATGTCCTTGCCTACCCCGCTCATCTTGAATCCACCGTGGGCATTTCACTGCCGATCGCCAAGTGGTCGTTAATCCACACCGTGCCGCACTGCATTGCCTTTGCCATCCGCATGGCGCGTTGAACATTCAGCGTCCAGCAACTTCCAGACAAGCCATAGGGGGTGTCGTTGGCAAGCTCGATCGCCTCCTCTTCGCTGGAAAAGCGCTTTACCACCAACACTGGACCAAAGATTTCCTCACAGACACAATTGGCAGTCTGGGGGGGATCGATGATTAGCGTGGGTGGGAAGTAGTACCCTTCCGAGGGGACTTTGCCACAGGTGATGACTTGCATGCCTTGCTGTTTTGCCTCTTCTACAAAGCCCTTCACCTTATTGAAGTGGGTTTGGCTGGAGAGTGGACCGATATCAGTGTCTTCTGCAAAGGGATCTCCCACCACAACTTGTTTGGAGAGTTCCGTCAGGCGATCGACAAACTGATCAAACACCTCATTCTGTACATAAATCCGGGTGGCGGCGGTGCAATCTTGCCCAGAGTTGGCATATCCACCGACGATCGCCCCATTGGCAGCCGCTTCAATATCTGCATCCGCAAACACCACAAAGGGCGCTTTGCCACCCAACTCCAGCGTCACCCGTTTGATCATGGGACTGGCGAGTTCTGCAACGCGCTTGCCAGTGCGGGTGCTGCCTGTAAAGCTGATCATGCCGATGTCGGGGTGGGTGCAAATGGCTTCTCCCACGTCCGCGCCACCAGTGACAATGTTGATTAAGCCTTCGGGCAAGCCAGATTCGAGGGCAATTTGGGCAAAGCGAATAGTGGTGATGGGAGTATTGGGGGCGGGTTTGAGCACGATCGCATTTCCTGCGGCAATGGCAGGGGCAATCTTCCACACTGCCATCATCAGGGGATAGTTCCAGGGGGTGATTGCGCCGACAATGCCGATCGGCTCCCGGCGGATCATGCTGGTGTAACCACCAATATACTCACCTGCTGCGGCTCCTTCTTGGCGACGCACCACTGAGGCAAAGTAGCGGAGGTTGTCGATCGAAAAAGGAATGTCGCCATTCACCGTTAGCTTTAACGCCTTACCCGCATTCTTGCTCTCTAGGTGTGCCAATTCTTCGGCATTCGCGTCCAACGCATCGGCAAACTTCATTAAAGCGGCGCTGCGCTCGCCATAGGAGAGGGCTGCCCAAGCAGGCTGGGCTTTTTGGCGGCTTCCACGGCGCGATCGACATCTGCTTTCGTACCTAATGCAACGGTGGCAAAGGGTTTGCCAGTGGCGGGTTCAATGATGTCTTCGCTGCCAGTAGTAATGGTTTCGCCGCCAATTACCATCGGGTAGTGAACTAATTTTTCTTGTGCAAGTACCATAGAAACCTCGTTGAAAATGCAGAATGCTAAGGTCTTAAAAGACGGTCACTGCTAAACAATAGCGGTCTATCGTGGAATGATTCTGTTCATTCAGCCTAATACTGAATCGTTGAAGTTGTGGGTTTCCTTGGCTGAGATTTAGGGTTTGTTTACATCGGCAGGAATTACCACGCAATCACTCGCATTCCAGCCCAAGGTTAATTCCTCACCCCCGATCGCCTGCCCACTCAACTGCACCACTCGCAACGGCGCGATCGCCGTATCAACCTGTATCTCTAGCAATTGCCCCACATAGGTTGTTCCTGCCAGTTTGCCACCGATCTGGTTATCGATGGCATGGGCAGGATTGAGCTGAATGCGTTCCGGACGAATCATCACGGTGACGGTGCTGCCGATTGGGGGGAGGAGTGCAGGGCGATCGCCTTAATTTCCATTCCACCCAACTGTATCCACGTGGCATCCGCATCCGATCTCGTCACCGTGCCACTGAGCAGATTCGCTTTGCCAATAAATTGAGCGACGAACAGGGAGGTGGGGCGATCGTAAATTTCGGTGGGTGTACCAATTTGTCGTACCTGTCCGTTGTGCATCACGGCAATCCGATCGCTCAGTGCCATCGCCTCTTCTTGATCGTGGGTGACGTAGATAAAGGTTAAATTCGTCTGGCGTTGCAACTCGCGCAACTCCTGCCGCACCTCTTCGCGAATTTTGGCATCCAACGCCGACAAGGGTTCATCCAGCAACAACACCTTGGGACGGTTGATCAGTGCTCTTGCTAGGGCAACCCGTTGCTGTTGTCCGCCAGAGAGCTGGGAAGGACGGCGATCGCCCAACCCCTCAATCTGAAACATTTTTAGTGCTTCTGTGACTTGGGGGGCGATCGTCTCGCGGGGCACTTTGGCAATCCGCAAGGGATAGGCAATATTTTCCGCCACAGTGAGATGGGGAAACAGGGCATAGCTCTGAAACACCGTATGCACATCGCGTCGATAGGTGGCTGCTCTGTCACCTCCTCTCCGCCAATCCAAACGCGACCATATTCAGGAATTTCAAACCCCCCAATCAACCGCAATGTGGTCGTCTTCCCCGACCCACTCGACCCCAACAGCGAATAAAACTCCCCCGGCTGCACCTCAAGCGTCACATCCCGCAACCCCCCCCGGGGGTTTTTACCCCCGAAAAA
>JAAUSV010000101.1 GCA_012032525.1 Leptolyngbyaceae cyanobacterium SL_7_1 | reverse complement strand
GCCCCCGCCCAACTCCACCTGCAACAAGCCATCCTCCAAGTCTGCGAAGAACTCGACTTGAGCTATCTGTATCTTCCTAGCCGAGCCAGCCACGATGCTCAAGAAATGGCAACGTTTACCGACATGGGCATGATCTTTGTCCCCAGTGTGGCAGGGGTGAGCCACGCCGAGACCGAATACACCTCTCCGGAGCAGTGCATTCAGGGCGCAACGGTATTACTACACACATTATTGAAGTTGGATCAGCAGTATCCAAAGTTGTAGAGAGAGTATTAGCTAGCAGCTAAAATCGGCTGCTATAGCGTTCTTCCGCCCACGGTTCACCTCGGTGATGGTAGCCATTGCGTTCCCAAAAGCCTAATTCCTGGCGATCGAGGAATTCTAAGCCGTTAATCCATTTGGCACTCTTCCACGCATAAAGATGGGGCACGACCAGCCGCATGGGACCGCCGTGCTCCGCTGGTAATGGTTCCCCAAACAGTGTATGGGCAAAGAAATTGTCTTCTCTAAGAAAATCGTCCAGCGCGATATTGGTGGTGTAGCCGCCGTAGCAATGCTCCATCACATGTACTGCCTTGGGATCGACCTCTATCCGCTGCATGAAATCCGTCACCTTCACCCCCGTCCACTGCACATTGAGCTTTGACCACGTGGTGACGCAGTGGAAATCCTTAGTGAAATCGCTCTGGGGCATTTCCATAAAATCTGCCCAACTCAAGGTGATGGGCGACGCCAATCCCCACACCTTAAGTTGCCATTCTTCAAGACTGACAGACGGGGTTTGCCCATAGGTGAGGACTGGAAACCCCTTCGCCAAGTGCTGACCGGGGGGAACGCGATCGCCCAGCTCAGAGTCGGGCTTTTGGAAAAATTTTCCTAGCATGAATCAATCCTAAGGTGGGGAGGTCAACTACTACTCAGCATTTCAAATGCCCACAGTTTCGTCAATTAATTGGGTCAATCAACCTTACCCAGTCTTGTTGAGCGCCTTATTCCAGTTCGCCCAACAAGGCTGGCACGAGCACCGCGTCGATCGCATGGATGACACCATTATCTGCCAAAATATCCATCTGGGTCACGGTGGCATTGTTGACTTGTAGACCCTGGGAATGGTCGATCGCCACAATCGAGCCTTCCATGGTGGGCGCTTCCTCGATCTGCGCCAGATCGTCCGATCGGACATCCCCAAACAACACGTGATACAACAACATCCGTTTCAGTTGTGGTGGGTCGTGTAATAGGGCATCTAGCGTATTCTTTGACAGTTGGGCCATGGGCGCTCCTGAGTAATCACAACCCATTTAAGACGGTAGGACGATCGCGTCAGGGTGTCCATCCACCCGAAGAAGGACTTGTTGGAGAGGACTAAACCGTGGGTTTGGGTCGAAATCTTGCCAAATACTCTTCGCTGCGACGACTAGGGGTGGAATTGAAAACGGGGTGAAGCTGGGTGGTATCGAAGGAGGGAGCGAACAGCGATCGAATCTCTGCCACCGTTGTCCCGTGGGGTGGACCACCGGGGCGGGGGTGCATCCAAACAGGGCAATCGAGATTCTCCGCAGGGAGTCAGCAAATCGTGGACAACCTGAACGTAGGCGGGACGCTGAGTCGGGTCGATCGCACAAAAGCACGTGTGCTCCAGTACATAGTCAAACCCATGGGCAAACTCCTCTAAAGCAAAAATATCTCGTTGCAAGAACTCAGCGGTCAATCCGTGCGCTTGAGCAAGTTGGCTAGCTGCTTGAATTGCCGAGGGAGCGAAGTCAAACCCCACCACTTCAAATCCCCGTGAGGCAAACAATAGGGCATCGTGTCCCCGTCCTGCTCCCAACACGGCGATGCGTCCCACAGTAGGAGTTTGGGGAGAGTTGAGCAACTGCACAAACGGAGGAGCCGCTTGACCCAGATCCCAGCGAGTTGTGCCGGATTGGTATTTGGCTTCTTGGTACTTGGCTTCCCAAAAATCGGGGGCAGAGAAAACCGCCATTCCTATCGGTCCTCCGCCGGCGGTGGGAGTTCTTCTAGGATGGTGAAGCGGATGTGGTTGAGTGCCAACTCTCCCAGGGAAACATCCACGGAATTGTCAGGGGTTTCTAAGGACTCAAACCGAATATCTTTGGCGATCTCCACATGCCACCACGGTAGCCCCATAAAGAAGCGAGTCGGGTAGGGACCATCGCCAATGTCGTCTGGGTTCGATTCCATGGGAAACCAACCAAACCCAGGGATGTAGAACTCAATCCAGACGTGGTTATACTGCGGCTCTAAGGGGATATTGTGGTAGTTGCCCATGGCGGGGCACTTGTAGCGTCCTACCGTACGGCAGGCAATGCCATTTAGCCGAGCCAGTGCCAAGAGAATTCCCACGTATTCTCCACAGGAACCAACGCCCCGTTCCAACGCCACATCGGGTGGGTCAATGTGGGGTTTAATGCCATAGTCGAGCCGATCATACACATAATTGCGAATACTGAGAATTTTCCGCAGAATATTGGTTTCTGTGCCGATCGCCACCTTTGCCGCCTCCTTGATCAGGGGCGTATCCATTGCCAAGTCGTCGTCATCCACTAGATAGCGATTTTGAAACTCCACGGATAATGGCGGAATATCTTCCACATCACGCGGGGTGAGGCGATATTTGATCCCCCGCACCTCTAGCAGCGCCTTCCAACCAAACAGCCGTCCCTCGTAGGGCATCAATCGATCGAAGGTAAACACAGCAACCCGTTGCCCATCTTCCTCTTCCTCTTGAAACGGCATTCCGATCGGTTCCACAGACAACACCGTTTGGCGATCGGTATTAGCGGGCAAGGCAATCCGCCACTGCAATTGGGGAATTTCTACCTCATCGAGGGCTGAGATTTCTTCCACATAGGACATTTCCAGCAAATAGCCATTGGAAACCGCGTAGTGGCGATCGGGATAATAGCGCACATGCAGCGGGTGGATAAAGGTCAAGTCGCGGTAGGACAACTCAAACTGAGGATCGGAGTTGGGATCTTCACGGACGTAGGGTTCCTCCTGCGCGTAGGCAACGTAGAGCAGGGATTCACCCTCTGGAGTGGTGTGGAAGGTAATACCCGTGGGACTGGCAAAGGGGGTGAGGACGGTGTACTGCACTTCCCCCGTGGCGCGATCCATACAATAAACCGTTTGCTCAGTGCGATCGCACACCCACAATTCTTCTCCCTTGACCGTCAGATTTTCGATACCAATCCCCGGTGCATGAAACTGGGTAATCCGCTCTCCCGTGTCCCGATTGAAAATGTGAATGTACCCAGACTTTTGGCAGGTAACGTAGATAGCACTGCCACCCACGCACGCCCTCGGCTGGGTAGGGCAACGTCACCACCAACTGGGGGGTAAAATCCGTCAGGCTGCACCGATAGACTTGATGGTCTTGGGTAAACCAAAGGGAGTCGCCATCGATCGCCAACCCCGTTGCATCTAGACATTCCTGCACGTGGCGGGGGTTGAGAATTTGCGTGTTGTTGGTGACGGGATCGATCTGGAGGACATAGCCTCGAATTGGATCGATCGCCAGCAACCACTCTCCATGGGATGCCAATCCATGTAGGGCATAGGCTCCGATCGGCTGAACCGTATGTCGTTTTAGATCAACCTTGGGACGACGGGAACTGGGGGGTGGGGCAGTGCGGGTGTCGGGCATGGTGGCGTGGATGCAAGTAAACTATCCTGATCATAGTCAAAGCATGACAGAGTGATTGTATTCCGCGACTGTGTATTAGGAGAGAAATTGGTATCGGCGATTTGGGCTCCAGACTTAGAATTCATGATCAGACAATCGCTGAACCGTGCGCTAATCCGCACCAAAATTATCGGATTTCCTAGCTGTGGTTTGGGGTTGGGTTCTTAAAATGGGAGTGCAATGGCGCGATCGCTCACCTTCCATCACATTCTAAGGAGACCTTCCCATGGCAACTGAAAATAATGTCCCCGAAACGTCGGCAATTGTTGAAATCACCCCTCAGACGGATGCCTTGGTCGAACAGGAGCTTGCCCATGAATCGGCGGATGTCCGACAGGAGACAAAGGCGTTAATCGACGCCATTCGCATGCGAGCACAGACGGAGTTGCAGACCGCTGGCGACTTCACCCGTGACAGCTATTTGAAGGCAGTCCGCCAAGCCAGAGAAGCGGTAGAACAAAACCAACTGATCGATCCAGAGCGGATCGAGCAATCGGTGCAATTGATCCAAGCCGAGGCAGAAAAGAATTGGAATACGGTTCTCAGTGAAATGGAAGCCCTCGGCAACCGCTTAGCAGATGCTGCCAAAGCCGCCTGGGATCGGCTAATGGACAAGTAAGCCCTAATAAAACAGGGTGGGCGATTACCACCCTGTTTACACCAATCCCTAGTCGCCAATCGCTAACCGCTTCCTAGGAAAACCACTCATCCACCGCTTCATCCTTGGTGTTGGTATGGCGCTCCGGAGTTTGCCGCTCAAATTCCAGATGGATCGATCGGGTTTGCTCCCCATCCGCCGCCACCGCCACGATCGGATAGCTGAGGAAGCCATCCTGGAAGGACAACTGGAAGCGGAAAGTACCATCGGGATTGAGCGGAACAGGACGACCAGCGATCGTCACCGTGGCATCGGGTTCTGTTGCCCCATAAACAATCAGCTCTGCATCCGCCACCAACCAGAACTTGCGGGCACGAATCGGTGGCATGGAAGCAGCCATGCCAATCCCCGACATGCCAATCCCCGACATGCCGATCCCCGATGCCATGGGCACCGTCCACATGCCCATGCCAGAAGGAGTGACAAAGGAACTGATGACCGATTCGGGCACCTGTTGCATCGAGCCAAACATATGCTGCATTGAGCCAAACAATGACCCGGCGATTCGCATTGCCTCAGTGGATTGCGCCATGCCAAAGATGCGATCGTAGATGGCATTGTCAAAGCTCTGCCGCTTACCAGGTGGCACCAAGCCCAACACGGTTCTCCCCCGCAGACTTTCATCCCACCCAATGCTGACAAATTGATCTTCAAACCAATCGGAGGGGTAGACGGGCGGGAAGTGGGCAGGGTTCGATCGCGCCAGCAGCAACCAGCGACCGTCCTCAGTCAAATAGCCGATCTCAGCAATGTAGTCGCGATCGCTCACAGGGACGGGCAAATACCAATCTCGCGCCATTTCCTCACAGTCGTACTGTTGCAAACTGTGGGGGCTTTGGTGGTTGAAATCCAAATCGGTAACATCGTAAAACCGCAGCGCTAGCCGGGTTCCCCCCTGTTGGCGCAGGGCTTCCCGATGGTCATTGGGCACATCCCAGTAGGTATATGCCCATTGGGGATCGCGGGGCATGAGGATAATGCGGCTTTCCCCATACCCATCTGGCAAGTCGGGGAGAAATTCGTCTACCGCCGCCAGCGCTTCCGCCGACAAATCGGTTTGCCCCACATCAAACTTCGTGGCTTCCACCTCGGATTGGACTTCCTCCGCTGGGATGAAGGTGGAGGCGATCGTCTCCATTGCCAGGGTTGCCCGATCCATCGTTCCAGTCGGTGGGAAAGCTGCCGCATCCACCAAGGGTAAGCGAATCGGGTTAGACCGTGCCATGGGCAACCACTGTCCGTTCTCGTTGTTGTAGCCAATTTCGGCGAGGTAGTCGCGATCGCGATCGGCGATCGGCACAGACAAGTCTTCAGCCGCTTCATCCAACTCAAAGAACTGCACACTATAGGGAGAGTCGATCGTCGGATCAATGCCCGTTACATCGTACAGACGCAAGCCAAACTGTCTGCCACCTTGATGGCGCACCTCGGCTTTGTGCTCGGCAGGAGCATGCCAGTGGGCATACCCCTGTTGTCCTGCCGCAGGTTCTAGAGTAATGCGGCTCCGATCGTCCCGCAGGGCTAGCAGGAAGGGCAACCCTGCCATCCCCAACGCCCCAGCCATTGCCACCCCCTCCATGCCCACCGTTGGAGATTCCGCCCCAGGGCGATCGAAGTCTGCCGCATCCACCCCCATCGCCATCGGTGCGGCAGGCTCTGCCAGCGGTGGCTCAATGGCATTCAACACGGGTGGATCTTGTTCGATTCGGGGAGGAATGATCGGTTCTAGGACGGGCGGTTGCGACTGTGAAACGGACGGCAATTCAGGTTCCTCCAGCACCGGAGGAATCGGCGCTGCTAGCGCATCGGCGGACGGCTCGATGGCAAGGTCAGGCTGGGCTGCCGTGTCAAAGCGAATCGTGTTGGACTGTGCCATTGCCAGCCACTGTCCCTGCTCACCCGTGTACCCAATTTCGGCGAGGTAGTCGCGATCGCGATCGGCGATCGGCACAGACAGATCCTTAGCCGATTCGTCTAATTCAAAGAATTGCACACTAGCGGGAGTTTCCACGGTGGCATCAATTCCCGTCACATCCGCCAGCCGCAGACCAAATTGCCTGCCGCCCTGGGCACGGGCATCGGCTTTGTGCTCCTCTGGGGCGTGCCAGTGGGCGTAGCCCTGTTGCCCTTCGCGGGGTTCCAGGGTAATGCGACTGCGATTGTCCTTCAGGTTGAGCAAAAGGGGAATTGCCGCCGCCCCCACTCCAGCCGCCAAGGCAGCCGCACCCAGATCGGGTAAGTCGAACGATGGGGTGGGAAGTTCTGGCTCGATTACCGTGGGGGTCTCAGGACTGACGGACACAGCCACCTCGTCTACACCGGGCGGTGGCACTGCCACCGAAGCGGGGGTAAACGAGTCGATCGGCAAGCGAATGCGATTTTGATCGCGCCATGGGCAACCAGCGTCCATCTTCGGCGGTGTAGCCAATTTCTGCCAGGTAGTCGCGATCGCCTTCCAGGTCAAACACCGGGCGGCTTTGATCGGTTTCGTCCAACTCAAAGGCTTGCACACTATGGGGAGCTGCCACCTCGGCGTCAATATCGGTGACATCATACAACCGTAATCCAAACTGTCTGCCGCCTTGGGCACGGACATCCGCCTTGTGGTCATCGGAGGCGTGCCAGTAGGCATAGCCCTGCTGTCCTTCACGCGGTTCTAGGGTGATGCGACTGCGATCGTCGTGTAGCGCCGCTAAAAAGGGGAGAGCTGCCGCTCCGGCTCCCGCCGCTAAAACTCCCAGCCCAATCCCACTGCTATCTACCATCGCAGGGGCAGCCGGAGGCACGGGTGGCAGTGGGTCGATCGGAGTCAAGGGTTCCGCAGCAGGCACCCGACTCCCTGGGATCGAGGTGCGATCGGAGGCAATTACAGACCCGGCTCGAGATGCCAGCTCAGATGCCACTGGCTCTGCCGCAACCCCTGGTGGAGGAGCAACCGGGGCAGTGGTCGGACGGGCGATCGGGGGAGTCGGGGGAGCGGTCGCAGGCATCGCCTCTTCGCCCGACGCCGCCCAAACAACCACCCAAAAACAGCCAACAACGGCAACAACAAGAGCCACCACCAGGGAAACCCACCTCGTTCTTCCTCAACAGGAGCCGTTGCCACCGCATCGGGGCTAGCGGTGGGAGACTCAACCGGGGGAGCGGCTGGGGATTCGGCTGTAGGGGCAGGGGAGGCTGGCGTCACCGCCGCCGCCTCCTCTTGGACAGCTTCAGCGATCGCTTCTTGCCCTTCAGGGGCAGAGGCAAACCCCAGGAAGGCAAGGACTGGAGCCGCTAGGGTTGCCGCACTTCTGTAGACATAGCCTCGCGGCTGAGAGAAGGGATAGGCAGGGTTGTCCGGCAGGGTTTGGTGCATCGGCACAATCCGCACATTGGGCTGATTTTCTACCTGGCTATAGATGGCATAGCCAATGCCATCTGTTCCCAAGGCATCGATGACAACGGCGGTGTCATCTGCCACCGCTTCGGCATTGTCTCCAGCTTCAAACGGGGCAGCTTGAAAAACGGGGTAATTGCGAAAGGCTTGACGAGTATCGCTGGTTTCGGGGCGATCGACGAAACGAATCGGTCCCGCCGTACCTCCCACCTCCGACCAGTCCTGGATTTCACCCCGAAATATCTGAGCAAATTGAGCGAACGTTAGATTTCCAGTAAAAGGGTTGTCGGGACCCACAATAATGGCAATCTTTTCACGATTGATCGGATATTCGACCAGCCCTTCCGCCCTCTCCTCTGGCGTTAATGGACGCCCGATCGCTGCTAGGTCAATATCATCATTGATTAACGCCTGAAGCGCTTCATTCGTGCCACCGCTGGCAAGCTCGACCGTGGTCTCGTCATAGCGTTCCTCAAACCGTCGCTTGAGGGATTCATTGATCACCGTCATGCTGGGTGATCCATCAACCCGCACCGTAGTACCAGCTTCAACGGTAGTTGGCAGCGGAAACGAGGTTGGAGTAGGCGATTGAGCCAGTAAAAAGCAGTGGTCAACGAGGCTGCTGGGGAATTGGCAGTAGCAAACGCAGCCATCAGGGCTAAGGTGACTAGCGAGGCATCCTTTTTTTCAACATAGGGAAGGCGGATTTATCGGCTCTATCTAAAGCTGATCTTTGAAAAAGACGTGCTAATTATATAGCCCTCTTTGTAATTCTTCATATATCACGACGAGCAAAATTGCGGCAAATTTTGCCAAATCCTTCCCTAGAATTCTTAGCCTTCATTCCAAACACAGATCCCCAGCTTCCTAAAAAGTTGGGGATCTTTGACCAGTCTTATTTCTTGCCGCTGTGACTGTTTGTCACCACTGTTTATTACCACTGGTTGTCATCACCCTTTGTCTAGCACTGGTTTGTCTAGCACAGGCAGCTTAACTAACTTTGTCGATCGTTGCGCCACCATCTGCATCCAACGCCACCTTTCCATCCGCTCCACTGAGGGAACGACCGATCGGGCGATCGGCAAAGTAACGGTTTAACAATGTGCTGGCAAACGACAGCACAATGGGACCGAGGATGAAGGCGGGCACTCCAGTGACTGCAAAACCAGGGGCAAGAATCGACGCCAACCAAAAACAAATCCCGTTTACCACCAAGCTAAACGCACCCAAGGTCAAAAAGTTAATGGGCAACGAGAGGGTTGACAGGACTGGGCGAATAGAACCATTAACAAGCCCGATCGCCAGTGCTGCAATCATCGCCGCCGGGAAGCTAGCGATGTTGACTCCGGGTACAACAATATCGGTCACAAGCAGACCCAATGCTGTAATAAGTGTCGTTAAAAAGAATCCAAGCATATCTTTAATCTCCGGTTTAAATCTCAGCATCTCAATTTGGAAGCTTAACTATTTGCCTATCCCGGATGCCTATTGACGATCTTCTTTCAACCTTGCATTGGTTAACTCTCTCTACGGAAGGAGTTTTTTGCAAAGGAAACCTTTTAATTTAAAAGCATCAGCTTAGGCGGACAGGCGATCCACGCAAGTAGACTTTGCTATGAGTCTGTGTTGTTTTGGCATCAACGCAACCACGATTCTTTGAGTAAATCTCTGAATAAAAAGCTGACTTGATGCAACATCGTGCAGTTTAAAGATCAGTAGAGCAAAATCCTATGAAACTCGGTCAACTTCTCCTCGGAATTCTTCTCCCCCCGGTTGGTGTCTTCCTGACCTACGGAATCGGCTCAACCTTTTTCATTAACATTTTGCTGACATTGTTGGGATGGCTACCAGGTAGCATCCATGCGGTTTGGGCAATTACAAAGCGCAATGAAATTATTGCTGAACAAGAGAGGATGGCAGGTCAGTAGTATTTGTCTTGCCTCAAATTGAGCTATCTCAAATTGAGATGGCTCAATAGGGTTGATGCCTAAATAGAGAACTGGAATTGAAGCGATGAACTGACTCAGTTCATCGCTTGTTGCTAACTTGTTGCTAACGGTATGAATGGCAAACGGTCTTCTAAAGCTTTGTCACCGAATGCCACAGTTCTTTAAGGAGTTGCTTCACCCGCTTTTCTCGTTGGGCGATCGCCGCTCCTGCCTCCGTCAATTTTCGCTCAAACTCCACTTGCGTCTGTTCGACGGGGTTGGGTTCCCCCGCTTCCACCCTGGTTTTGGCGTCGTCATACCAGGTCTTGGCAGAGTCTAGGTGCTTTTTCACATCGTCATAACGTTCGCCATAGCGGGCGGCAAGGTTGGCATCTAGCACGGCAAGCTTGGCTTTGAGTTTGGCGTATTGCTCCTGCATGGTTGCAAAACTCTCGCTATCTTTGAAGTTTTGAATCGCTGAGTCGATCGCCGTCTCACATCCGCAGAGGACTGTTTTCCAGAGGTCTCTACCTCCGACAGCGCTCCCTCGATCTCAGCTTGCAATTGCTGTTCTTCTTGATCAATCTGGGCTTGCAGTTGATCGACCTCAGTTTGGGTTTGGGAAATCAGTTCCCGCCGCTTTGTACCAATGCCTTCGACCAATCCTTCGATCGACGCTTTGATTTCTTCTGTGGCATCTTGCCCCCGACCTTTAACATCCTCGGCGATCGTGGCAATTACACTACGGGCGATCGAGCGAATCTCCCCAGAGCCTTCCTTTAACTCACCCAGGGCTTGCATCACCGCTTCCCGCACAATCCCTTTGATCCGATCGGTTCTGACACCACCTTCGGCTTTGGCTTTTTCTAGATCGGTTGAAATCTTTTCTTTAATTGAATCTGACATGAAAACCACCCTCTGCTCTCGCAGCTAATTGTTGATCGATCAGGAACGTCCGACCACCGCTCAATCAACACCGAGGCGGCTAGACAATCATTGCACTTCCCTGACTTGTCCCGATTCTATCAATCGGCTTATTTGCTCTGGGGCGGCGATCGTTCGGTTTTCCTTACTCCAGTTGGCAATAGCGGGTGAGAATGTCAATACAGTGGGCGATCGCCCCTAGATGGGCAATTTCATAGCCATGGGTGTTTTGGGTGGGAAATCCCAGACAGGCAGCGCGTCCTACGGCTCCCATTTTCATGGCGATCGAGCCATCGCTGCCAAATCCCGAAATCACCGCCAGTTGTAGGGGAATCCCTGCGATCGCGCCGCTTGGCGGACTTCGGCATTTAATCCTTCGTCATACAACCCATAGCCATCCTGCGTCAGCAACACGGGATCTGCCCCTGCTTGAATCGAGTATTCCGAGGACAGCGGGCAAATTTCCAAGGCAATTAGAGCACTCAGGCGTTGGCGTTGGGCAAAGTATAGCGCCCCCACCGCCCCCACCTCTTCCTTGGCAGAGGCAATCAGGTAGATGTCGCGAACGGGCTGGGTGACTCGTTCTGCCAATGCCAGCAGAATGGCAACGGAGGCTTTGTTATCAAGCGTGTAGCTGGCGATGTAGTCTTTCAGCCGAAAGGGACGCTTGCGGTGCTTGCCCACCACCATGCGTGTTCCGGGACGAATCCCCGCTGCTGCCAACTCCTCTAAGGTGCACTTGGTTTCAATCCAGGCATCTTCCCAGCGCACCGCTTTGTTGTCCTGTTGCCCTTTTTGTGGAGATTCGTGGGAGACGTGGCGGGAGCCAAAACTGAGAATGCCGCTGAGGGTGGTGTGGTCGCCCAGCAGATCCACCACACCTTCCCCATAGACCCAGGGAAAGGCACCACCCAACTTGCGCACCGCCACCGTGCCATCAGAATTAACGGTTTTGACAATGCCGCCGATCTCGTCCTTGTGGGCGGTGATGGCGATCGGGCGCTCCGCCGATCGTCCAGGAATTTTGGCGATGGCATTCCCCGCCTCATCCAGCCACGCCTCCACGCCCACAGTTTGAAACCACTCTAATAAAAACCGATCGATTTCCCCCTCCACGCCGCTAGGAGAATGGAGCAACACCAGGGTTTCAATCAACCCAAATAACCCGTCGTAATCCGTCGAATGCATGACGATGTTTAAGTTTTTCCCGCCCTTTCACTGTTACACACCCAAATGCAGTTTAATCAAGGGCGATCGGACTAAATCCCCCATTCATCCCCCTAAAGAGGTAAATTATCTATGACCGTAAAGCGGATCGGATACGTCGTACTGGCAACGATCGCCGTCGGTGTATCTGCTGTCGGAGTGCTGGCAAATACCAATCGTGACCTCGCCCACCAGTCATCCTCCCTACTCGCCCAGGCATCCAACTGTCGCCGTATTGGCAGCAGCGCGGCGGATATCTACGACAGTGGCACCGCCACCAGTCCCAGTGGCACCCGCTTGGCAGCCTTTACCACCGTCACCCTCACCGGAGTCGAAACTGGGGTAGGCGATGCTCGACGGGTACAAATCAGCACGCCAATCCAGGGATGGGTGTTTGCTTCCCGCTTGATCATGTGCCAAGGCGGGGGAACTCCGACCCCAACGCCAACGCCGACCCCCACCCCCACCCCTGCCCCTTCGCTAACCGTGCGAGCCTGCGGCAGAGTCAGCGCCCCCGAAGGCTTGATTGTGCGCAATAGTCCAGTGAATGTGCCTGCCAGTGACGATCGCTATGATGTATACGCTGGCAACTACACCCCCCCTCGCCCCGTGGTGTTGATCCAAGGCACTGGGGTGATCCTCTCTTCCGAGAGTCGCCCGGTGGGTTGGACGGTCAACACCCGTCAGCGCGTGATTACTCGCCTGATTCGCCCCAACCGCAATGTGGATGGGACATTTTCAGGAACGGAATATTGGATCTATGAATCAGGTCCCACCGGCTTTAGAAGCGGCTCAAATGTCAGCATCGTTGCCTGTAGCAGCGTGTTTCCGGGGGTAAGACCGGGCGATCGCCTGCCTGTCCGGTAGCCTACGGGTGGAGGAATTTGAAATTGTCAGGAAATGCCTTGGAGTGACCTGAAGAGTATGAGTAAGGTCGGTTGGGTTCTACACACGAGAATTTAACTACACTCCCCTATTCAAATTGAGGCATTTTTTAAGGTCACGCTATGAAACTTTTCCCGATGAAACGCTTATGGGTTGCTTCACTGACGGCGATCGCTGTCAGTGGGGCATCTCTGGCTTTACCCGTGGCTCCCGGTTTTGCAGAGGATCTCCTACAAGAGAGCGGCTCCCTTGCACCCGCCAACGATGAATACACCTTTTCAGGCACCGCAGGTCAATCGATCACCATCACCATGACCAGTGATGAATTTGATACGGTGATCGAATTGCTAGATGCCCAGGGACAGCAGGTGGCATTTAACGACGACTATGCCCGCACCCTCAACTCTACGATCGTCACCACCCTTCCCAGGACGGGCACCTATAAAGTCTTGGCACGTTCCTTCTCTGGAGCAGGCGGTCGCTATGTGATTACTGTCCGCGCCTCCACCCCCTACGACCAGTCCTACTCGCAGGCTTGGACGCTCTACATGGAGAGCAACTACGACGGGGCGATCGCCGCCTTTGGTGAAGCGATCGAGCTTGATCCCAACCAGCCCGCTGCCTATGCCGATCGCGCCGAAGCCCGTTGGGGAGAGTTCTACGCCAGTTTGGGGGAGAGCTACGACTACGAAAATCCACCCCCAACCCGATGCAGCGTTGAAAGCTGCGATCGCCGCCGACTACGAACGGGCAGCCGTTCTCTATGAACAGGCAGGTAATAGTGAAACCGCCCAAATGCTCCGAGAGCAGCTAAACTCACTGCTCAATCCTCCCCAGTAACATTACGACTGGGCTGTAAGCATGAAGGACACGATCGCTCGTGTCCTTCAATTTTTGGTAGTGGTATTGAGTACTGATTTTGTGGTGCGGGCGGCGCCCGCACCACCAAAATCATTACAAGTTATGGGACTACCTACAATTTGTGTCTTCTCAACCTTCAATAGGCGGAT
>JAAUSV010000100.1 GCA_012032525.1 Leptolyngbyaceae cyanobacterium SL_7_1 | reverse complement strand
TTTTCACAAATCGTCTAGTCATTGGAGTAATTAGCAGTTAGTCAAGATTGACGTAAAACCATCCGTTCACCTGATCAAATTCCTACCGTTCCAGTTCCCCGGCTTTTTAGGAAAAGCCGGGGAACTTTAGGCTTGTTAATTACTTCATCCTTCATCCCTACTTCCTCCTCCCTGCATCCAAATCTCTTCGTTGGCGTTCTCCTGTGCCCGTTGCATCGCTTGTGGTAACGGTTGTTGCCCTAGCAAGGCACTGACAAACTGATTATCAAAACTGTTCATGATCACCGTGGGATAAATCCCTGCCTGCCACGGCGTGGCATAATCGACGCCCTCAACGAATGCCGATCGCAATGGATCGTCTGCATAACCCAAGGTTTCTGCCACCGATCGCCGGGTGGGTAACGCCGACCCCGCACTCGTCCAGCGTTGCATTCCTGCGTTGCCCGTCAGGTATTGGATCAGTTCCCACGCTTCTGCTTTGTGAGCCGCTTGGCGATTCATCACATAGGCAACGGTATAGACCATTGTGCCGGGGGTGTGGTTGATTGCAGGAACCGGAGCCGTAGCGAAGTCTAATTCGGGAAATGTTTCTTGTAAGTAAGGAATTGCCCACGGTCCTTCGATCGCCATTGCCACCTTTCCCTGACCAAACATCTCACTGCCAGAGTTGGTGCCCACATCGGATTTTTGTGCCGAGGAGCGATCGCGCTGGTATTGGTCAACCGCCAGTTGCAGCCCTCGCAACCCCGCCTCTGTAGCAAAGGTGGCATAGCCTTGCCCATCCACCAACTCTCCACCAAACGCCCGAATTTTGTAAACCTGACGCGCTAATTCTGGAATTTCTCCATAGCCGTACTGGTCAATTCTGCCGTCCTGATTGCGATCGATCGTCAGTTGCTTGGCATACTCCCGCAGTTGTTCCCAGGTTTGCGGAGCTGCCGTCAAACCCGCTTCTGCAAACGCCGTTTTGTTATAGAACAGCGCCAACGTAGAGTAGTCCTTGGGCAAGCCAAATGTCTGGTTTTCATAGCGAAAACTATCCAGCAGCGATGCCTCAAAATCCTCCAAATTGAACTCGGTGGGAATGTAAGCATCCAGCGGTTCTAACACACCCTGACTGATCAAAAACGGAGCTTCCAATCCATCCAGATAAAACACATCCGGTGCCGCATCGCCAATCAATCGCGTCTTTAACACATCCATATATTGATCAGAGATCGCTTCATACCGCACCCGAATCGTCGGATGCGCCGCCTCAAACTCCCGCAAAACTTGCTTAAACAGGGCTTGCTCTGTCGGACTGGCACTCCACCCACTCAACGTGACGGTAACGATTTCAGCATGCATCACTCCAGACCCCGCAGGAGCTAACAGACGCTGGCAACTGACGACGAGAAGCGCGATCGCCACTGCCAACCCAACAAACTTCCACCATTGCCTAGTCATCACCATAACCCCCTGCTTTCTCGATCTTACGCCCTGCAAAGCATCGAGGATTCTACCAAACGTTACGTTTTTTAAGCGGCTCTGCAAAGGTCAATAGTCCGGACACGTTTGCACCGAACCGCCCTCATCCCCCATCCCTTCTCCCACCCGTGGGCTACTGTGTATACGCAAGGGGGGTTTAGCCATCAGATTACGTAGGGCGCGTCACACGCACCCTACGTAATGTCTTAACTTGTAGAAGTAGCTTTACACCATTTACAGGGATGCCGCGATCGCTCACCAACTACCAAATCAAACTCCTCGCGGCAGTGTTCATGGTAATCGACCACATTGGCGCTGTGCTGTTGCCCGATGTGGCGGAGTTGCGAATCATTGGGCGATTGAGTTTTCCGTTGTTTTGTTGGTTGCTGGTGCAGGGGGAAGCGCACACCCGCAATGTCTATCGCTATGGCAGACGGTTGCTGTTGTGGGGAATTATTTCCCAGCCGATTTATCAACTGACGTTTGAGTTGGCTTGGTGGGAAGATTTGAATATTTTGTTTACCCTGCTGATTGGGTTGGTATGTTTACGATCGGCTAGGGCATTCCCTGAGTTGGAACCGCCGATCTGGCTAGCGGGTGGGTTGGTGGCAGAAGCGATTCACGCCAACTACGGGATTTATGGAATTGCCTTGATTGCCTTGATTGCCCACTTCAAACCAGATCAACTCTGGTGGGCAGTTTGGATTGTGCTGCATTTACTAACTTTAATTGCCTGGGGCGATCAAATTGTGGCAGCGGCTTCGCCGATTTTCTTCTGGCTTGCCAATTATCAACCTGGGGCAAAGGCGCGATGGTTTTATCTGTTTTATCCGGGGCATTTGTTGGTATTGTTTGGGATTAAGTTTTATTTGTTGCCTGGGGTATTGGGAGCGATCGCCCTGTTGAGTTGAGGAATCGGTGTAGCGACAGAAGATTTCTAGGGACAATATAAAACGCGAGAATCTTTATAATTAAGCGCTTTAAAGACCCAACTACTTTCAAGAAAAGCTTTTGACTTCCTCACAACGTTGCTCTGTCTTGGTTGTTGATGACTCATTCGACAACGGGTTCTTACTGAAGTTTTCTCTAGAATCAGCCGGATGCCAGGTTGAAACAGCGATGAGCGGGAAAGAGGCGATCGCCAAAGCCCAGCCTCTAAACCCGAATGAATGTAACAAGGTCATGCCAGCGGAATGTTCTTAAGATAGGATATTCCCTAACTCCTTCGATTCGCCACCTGTGACTGACAGCCACTCCACCCTTACCCCACCAATTTCCCCGCCGATTTCCAAAACCGCCCGATCGCCCAAACTGCCCAAACAACGCTGGCAGATTGCCGACCCCCAACCCGATCGCGCCGCAGCGCTAGCCGCTGCAACGGATCTATCTCCCCTGCTGGCTCAGGTATTGCTCAATCGCGGGTTAGAGTCGGTGGAAGCCGCACAGTTTTTTCTCCAGCCTGAAACCGCGATCCTGCCGTTGCCAATTCATGAGTTTCCCGATCTAGCGATCGCCCTAGAACTCCTAGAAACCGCGATCGAGCACCAACACCCGATCGCCATTTGTGGCGACTACGACGCCGATGGTATGACCAGTACTGCCCTATTGCTGCGAGCATTGCGCTATCTCGGTGCTCAAGTCAGCTACGCCATTCCCAGCCGGATGCAGGAGGGCTATGGCATCAACCAGCGGATTGTGGAGGAGTTTCATGCAGAAGGCGTTCGATTAATTCTCACGGTGGACAATGGGATTGCCGCGCCAGTGCCGATCGCCAGAGCGCGGGAGTTGGGGATGCATGTGATCGTCACCGATCACCACGATATTCCGCCAGAGCTACCCCCTGCCGATGCGATTTTAAACCCCAAGTTAATTTCCTCCGCTTCGCCCTATTACGGCATTGCCGGAGTTGGGGTCGCCTATGTGTTAGCGGTGAGCTTGGCGCAGCAGATGCGCAAGATTCAGGAGTTGCTTGATCCGTTGCTAGAGCTGTTTGCCTTGGGAACGATCGCCGATCTAGCTCCCCTTGTTGGTGTGAATCGTCGCTGGGTGAAGCGCGGACTAACGCTACTGCCCCAATCCTCGCTGCTGGGAATTCAAGCATTGATCCAGGTGGCAGGATTAGGGGCAGAGAAGGCATTGAAACCAGAGGCGATCGGCTTTCGCTTGGGACCTCGGATCAACGCCATTGGCAGATTGGCTGATCCGCAGATCGTGATCGAGTTGCTGACGACCGATGATGCCGGACGGGCACTGGAATTGGCGATGCAGTGTGAGCAGGTCAACCAGCAACGCCAGCAGTTGTGCGAATCGATCGAGCGATCGGCGATCGAGTGGATCGAATCTCAATCGCTGGATCTATTGCGCGATCGGGTGTTGGTGGTGGTGCAACCCGATTGGCATCATGGGGTAATTGGGATTGTGGCGTCTCGCTTGGTGGAGCGCTATGGGGTTCCCGTCTTCATCGGTACGTATGAGGACGAATCCCAGCAGCACATTCGCGGTTCCGCCCGCAGCATCCCCGAATTCAACGTGTTTGACGCCCTGCAAACCTGTAGCGATCTGCTGGAACGGTTTGGCGGACACCGGGCAGCGGGCGGGTTTTCTCTAAAAGCGGAAAATTTGGGAGAAATGCGATCGCGCCTTTCCACCTTTGCCAACCAATGCTTGCAACCCCAACACCTGAAACCGCTGATTCGCGTCGATGTGCAAGCCAGCTTTGACCAACTAAATTTGCAATTGTTTGAACAAATCGATCGACTCCATCCCTGTGGCATCGAGAACCCCGACCCGGTCTTTTGGACGCCCAACGTCCGGGTGTTGTCCCAGGAGGCGATCGGGCAAAACCGCGCCCATCTCAAACTTACCCTTACCCAAAGTCCGATGAATTCGATCAAAGCAATGGCGTGGCGCTGGGGTGGCTATTGCCCATTGCCAGAGCGGGTAGATGTTGCCTACCGATTACGATTGAATGAGTGGAACGGAACGCGATCGGTTGAGGTGGAATTGGTGGGAGTCCGCCCTGCCGGAGAAGCCGCAGTGGTAGAAATGTTGCCTCCTATTCCTGCACCCAGGGAAATTACCTGCCCCTCCCAGCGAGTAGAATTTCACCACAACGATCGCCGCTATTTGTGTAGTCTGTGCCAGGTAGAAACGACCCAGGAACTTCGCATTCGCAATCCTGAAGGCATGGTGTTGGCGGTGCAACCCCAGCAACGCTGGGGGTTGGTGGGCAAATGTCGGGAAGATGCAAAAACAGTGGACTTGGCACAACCCCATTACGTCCAGCTCATCCAACTGGCGCTAGAGGCATTGAACATAAAGGATAAAAGCCAGTTTGGAGCGATCGAGGACTAAGCTAACAGGATGATTGGTTGAATCACCGTCCCTAATCCCCTAACTCCATGTCGATTTTTCTACCAAAACTCAAGCAGGGCGATCGCCTCTCCTCGCTCCAGATCACCATCTGCAACGTCGGTTCGCGTAAACTTGGCTCCTACGATGATTACGGAGCAAGTGGGTGGAATATTTTTGCCCCCAATCTAACCATCATTGGGTTTGATGCAGATGCAGACGCCTGTGACGCCGCCAACACAGCCTTGCAAGATCCATCCGTCACTTGGACAGAAGAACACATCCCCCTCGCCTTAAGTGACACCAGTGGGGAAACCACCTTATATGTCACCAAGGCAGCGGCTTGTAGTTCGTTGTATCCTCCCAACGAACCGTATCTAGAGCGGTTTGCGAGTTTGCCGGAGTTTGCCAATCTAGATTTCACAGTGGAACTGCCAGTCACTACCCTCGATCAAGTCTGTCGAGATCGGGGGATTGGGGCGATCGACTTTTTACAAATCGATGTTCAAGGAGCCGATTTGCAGGTTTTGCAGGGAGGTGCGGAGATGCTCAATCGGGTTTTAGCCGTGCAAATCGAAGTGGAGTTCTCCCACCTCTATTGCGATCAACCGCTGTTTGCCGATGTGGATGCCCATCTGCGATCGCAGGGCTTCACGTTGTTTGATCTGAGCATTGCTCGGCGGGTAAGGCGGCGATCGCCCATCTGTTCCACCACCCATCCGGGTCAAGCACTGTGGGGTGACGCGTTCTACTTCCGTGATCTGTTGCAGCATGACCTTGCCGGATTACAACCGACTCCGCCAGAGCACCTGTTTAAGCTGGCGTGTATTGCCGATGTGATGCAGTTTCCCGACTACGCCTTAGAATTGCTGGAATACTTGACGGTTAATTATGGGAACGATCCGCGCTACAACGTTGCTGATGCGATCGTCGAAGCCCTGTCAGACTTTCCAGAACTGGTGGCAGAGGGGTTAGATAACCTGCCTGTGGTCGCCCGTGTGCGGGGCATCGCGTAAATCAAATAATCCTATCTACGGAGCTACTGCACCTTAGATCAATACTTCAGACCGCTTTTGAAAACCGATGAAAACCCTTGTCACACCGTTAGTTTCTGCCCTCACCCTAAATCCCTCTCCCCAAAGGGGCTACTGTGTATACACAAGTGGGAGAAGGGGTTGGGGGACGCAACCGTCTCCCAGCGGGAGTTGTTAAGGGGGATTTCCCCTAACGGGGGTTTGAAGGCTCCCCCCCAAGGCTCGGATCAACAAACAATCCCCCAACCGATCGATCTAACACCCAACAAAAAATCTCCTAGCAAAAACCTTAAACTTACTCAGTTTCGTCCCAAGGTTTGAGATAATGAAAACCCATTCTCACGGCACATCAGGAGCCACCCCATGCCCTTAGCAGTCGGAGTCATCCAAACACTAGGATTCCCATCCATCCTCGCCGCCGCCGACGCCATGGTCAAAGCCGGACGCGTCACCATCGTCCAATACGGCTTAGCCGAACGTGCCGAATTTTACGTCGCCGTCCGCGGCAGCAACTCCGAAGTCAAACCCGCCGTCGAAGCAGGCATCGAAGCTGTCAAAAAAATTTATGGTGGCACCCTAGTCGATTTCTACATCATCCCCAACCCACCCGAAAACCTAGAAGCCGTCTTGCCCATCAACTTCACCCCGCAAGTCGAGCAATTTATGTAGAACCGTAAAGACTCCTGTAGAATCCTCAGGATTCCACAATGGTTCGATCGCGTCGATCAACTTACTCCGCTTACCCCGTACAATAGGGCATGGCATTTACCAGCCATACCATCGAGTTTTATTGATTAACCTAGATTTGCCTACCCAAGGAGACAGAAATGCCGGTTGCCGTTGGAGCGCTTGAAACAAAAGGTTTTCCCGCCGTGTTAGCCGCCGCCGATGCTATGGTCAAGGCAGGTCGTGTCACATTAGTGGGCTACTTGCGGGCAGGCAGCGCCCGGTTCACCATTGTGATTCGTGGCGATGTCTCTGAAGTCAAAGCCGCAATGGACGCCGGAATCGTCGCCGCTGAGACTACCTTCGGCGGTACATTGGAAAACTGGGTAATCATCCCCCGTCCCCATGAAAACGTGGAGTGCGTCTTGCCGATCGCCTTCACCGACGCCGTAGAGCAGTTTCGTGAATCTGGAGCACCTCGACTTCCTGGCAATGGGTCAGGAAGTCGGTAATCGGTCAATACAAAGACCCCCAGCTTCTTAGAGAAGCTGGGGGTCTGGGGCGACAGGATTTCATGATTCAGATCAAGGATTTGCAGCAAATAATGGCTAGCCACTAACCGCTAGCCCACCCAATTCACCAACGTCCGCACCGCATACCCTGTAGCTCCTGCACCGTTGTAGCCGTTTTCCTTGTCTGCCCAAACAGGTCCAGCGATGTCGAGGTGCGCCCACGGGGTTTCCTTGACAAATTGCTTGAGGAACAGAGCAGCCGTGATCGCACCACCGGGGCGAGGTCCGGTGTTTTTCATATCTGCCACGACGGACTTCAAACCATCGAAATACTTGTTCTCCATTGGCATTCGCCAGAGCTTTTCACCAGTGGATTTTGCTGCCGCTAGCAACTCGTTTGCCAACTCGTCGTTGTCACTCCACAGCCCTGCCATGTCATCGCCCAAAGCAATCACACAGGCTCCAGTCAGTGTGGCCAGATCGACGATCGCGTCCACCTCTAATTTCTCCGTAAACACCAAGGCATCTGCCAGGGTGAGTCGTCCCTCCGCATCGGTGTTGTTCACCTCAATAGTTTTGCCATTCGACGCGGTGAGAATATCCCCCGGATGCATGGCGCGACCGCTGATCATGTTCTCCGTGACGGCGCTGATGAAGTGAACCTCGCTGTTGGGCTTGAGCTGGGCGATCGCCTTTGCCGCTCCCAGGGTTGCCGCCGCCCCGCCCATGTCGGTTTTCATCATCTCGACGCCACTGCCGGAGGGTTTGATATTTAAGCCACCGCTGTCAAAGGTCAACCCCTTGCCGATGATCGCCAGTTTGCGGCGGGGTGTGCCCTCCGGCTTGTAGGTGAGGTGAATGAATTTGGGGGGCAAATCCGACGCCTTGGCAACCCCCAAGAACGCCCCCATGCCCAGCTTTTCACAGTCCTCCTGTTCTAAAATCTCCAGGTCTAAACCATATTCGCGGGCGATCGCCTCTGCGGTTTCTGCCAGAGTAATCGGCGTCACAATATTGGCAGGAGCGGCAACCAATTCCCGCGCCAAAATCACGCCCAAGGAAATTTGACGGGCGCGAGTAATCGCCGCTTCCTGACCAGAGAAACCAAGCAGGTCAATCTGTTGTAGCGTTAGTTTGTCGTCACTCTCAGACTTAAAGCGGTGGTCGTTGTGCAGGGTCAGCTCTACGGCTTCGGCGATCGCCTGCACGTCGCCGCCGGGTCGTTGATTCCAGAACAGGCAAGCGTCAGTCCCAGGGTTTTAACCTTCTCGCGTTTTGCCAACCGGATTGCAGCGGCGGTGGCTCGACGCAGCGTTTCTAAGGACAACTGATCCGCCTTACCCAAGCCCACCACCGCAATTTTGCGAATGGGACTATTGCCGCCCACACGGGTAACCGCCGTACTCTCCGCCTTACCCTTAAATTCTGCTTCCTCAATCAACTCTTGCAACGTGCCAGCCAGCAAAGTATCTAGCTCTGCCAAATCGCCCGTTAGCTCGCCCGTTAGCTCGATCGCCTCTTCAAAAAACCCTACGACCAGACAGTCCCCCGTCCAGTTGACTCGTTGTGTATCTGTCCCACAAAGCTGCATATCTTTTTATGTGTCGCTACTCGTTATTGACTAATGTACACCTTGTCAAGCAGAAGCATGGAAACTTTAAAGCGATTAGCGATCAGCGATTCAGGCGGTGTGCCTATTGATGGTTAAATGTAATTTTTGTCTCAACCCTGGGATCGCCGTTAGAATTTATCGGACACCCTTGCTCCCCCAACTCTTGGGGACAATGAGCAGTCCTACTTACTGGTGAAGACAATCGACCGCATGTCTAGACACAAACAATCTGATTCCTCCCCTCCTTCTGCCACAGTCATGACTCGATTTCATTCATTGTTCAAACGGCGGCGAGAACTGGCGATCGCGGCAGTCGTGGGAACCTCGGCGCTGGCGTTGGGCGGGTTGGTGGCTGCCTCTCGGCATTTGTCTTTGCCCAGCGAGTCTGGGGCTGCCGTGGTGGGGCAACCGTCTGACTCGTCTGGGCTGTCTCCGGTTTTATTATTAGTGTCGTTGCCACCCACCGAACGGGCAGAGCAGCTAGCAGAATTGGCAGGAGGGGCGGCGATCGCCGGAGCGATCGCGGGCACGCTATCTGCTGGCGGTCGATCGGATTCAGCAGGGGCAGGCGGATGCGGCGTTACCCTTGCTAGAGAATCTAGAGAGGGACCATCCGGTATTATCGGCATTTGTTTTAGAGAAGCGTGCTCAAGCCCATCAGTTGAACGAGGACACCGCTAACGCCGACGCCACCTGGAACCAATTGCTCGAACAATATCCCGACCACCCGCTGGTGGCGGAGGCGCTGTATCAGTTGGGGGAGGAGGGGTCGCCCCAGTGGGAGCAGGTGTGGCAACAATTTCCCGCCCATCCCCGCAGTGTGCAGATTGCTCAGATGCGCCTACAGGAAGATCCCCAACAGTTGCCGATGTTGTTGCTGCTGGCACAACATGGGCGTTACGTTCCAGAGATTGAAACCGTGTTGAATCGGTTAACAACGGAATACGCCAGCCAACTGCAACCGCAGGATTGGGAGACGATCGCCTTTGCCTACTGGGAGTTGGGGCAATACGGCAATGCCGGATTTGCCTATGCCAAAGCGCCGCCGACGTCGTTGAATATGTATCGGGCAGGACGGGGAGCACAATTGGGCGATCGCACTGAGGACGCGATCGCCGCCTACAAGCAGATGATCCAAACCCATGCCGATGGGGAGGAAACCTCGCTGGCATTGCTGCGGTTGGCACGATTAGAGCAACCCGAAGCGGCGAAGGCGTATGCCGACCAGATCATCGAGCGCTTTCCCACAGAGGCGGGAGCGGCGTTGTTGGAGCGATCGAAAATCCTAGACGCCTTGAATAGCCCCCAATCGGCATCGCAAGCGCGACAATCGGTGTTGAACCAATACAGCCAGTCCGATGCGGCGGCGGAGTTGCGTTGGCAACTGGCAGAGCAACGGGCGGCAGCGGGCGACATCACCGGAGCCTGGGAGATGGCGCGACAGATTGCCGAGGAAAATTTGACGAGTGAACTTGCCCAGAAGCTGCCTTTGGTAGGCAATGGGCGTTGCAGCTCGATCGGACTGAGGATGCCAAAACTGCCTTTGAGCACGTGCTCACCCACTATCCCCAGTCCTACTATGCGTGGCGATCGGCGGTTTATCTGGGTTGGGATGTGGGCGATTTTACCGATGTCCGTCAAAAGACACCAGAATTGCTCAAGCCTGCGATTCGTCCACTGCCTCCGGCTGGCTCTGCGGCAGTGCAAGAACTCTACCAACTGGGACAGGATTCAGATGCCTGGAGTGTGTGGCAAGTGGAATTTACCAATCCTCGCCAACCAACTGTGGCAGAGCAGTTCACCGATGGGTTGATGCGATTGGGGGTGGGCGACCATTTGGATGGCATCTTTATGGTGTCTACCTTGGATAACCGCACCAAACCAGAGGACAAGGAAGCTTACCAGTTGTTAAAGCAGGATTTGTCCTACTGGCAAGCGCTTTACCCATTTTTGTTTCCTCAGCCGATCGCCGCTTGGTCCCAGGAACGCCAGTTAAACCCAGTTTTAGTCACCGCGTTGATTCGACAGGAATCGCGGTTTGAACCTGCGATCGTTTCCTCGGCAGGCGCAACCGGGTTGATGCAACTGATGCCAGACACAGCCGATTGGGTAGCCCAGCAACTCGATCTCGCCCAGATTGATCTAAACAATCCCCAGGACAATATCAACCTGGGGACGTGGTATCTCGACTACACCCATGCGGAATACGACAACAATTCCCTGTTTGCGGTCGCTAGCTACAATGCAGGTCCGGGAGCGGTGGCAGATTGGATCGATCGCTTTGGCTTCAGTGACCCGGATGTGTTTGTCGAACAAATTCCCTACCCCGAAACCAAAGGCTACGTAGAATCGGTGTTCGAGAATTATTGGAACTATCTGCGGCTCTACAACCCAGAGGTATCAAAACAGGTGGAGCGCTATTCGCCCCACCATACCGGGTTTGGTAACTAGCCCAGGAACTCTAAAGCATCTGATTCAGCATTCTTTGGGATTGATCAACCATTCTATTGGGCGGGTTCTTCGGGCGCAGTCGGAGCTTCTGGGGCTTGGGGCTGTACTGCTTCGGGTTGCACTGTTTCGGGCTGTACTGGTTCCACCGCAGGCAATTCAGGAGCAGGAATAGTTACCTCAACCTCTGGGACGGTGGGAGGCTGGACCTCGCGCACCCGATCGACCGTCCGCTCAATCACCGTGGTCTGCCGCTCGACGACGGGGGGTTGGGGAGCCGCAGGTTGCGCTTGCGGAGCTTCTGGAACTGGGGCAACAGTGGGATTTTGAGACAAGAAGTAGAATGCACCCGCGATCGCACCCACCAGGGAAGCCAATACTAATCCAATCACCACCCCATTCACCGCCCCATTCGCCGCACTGTTATCTTCTCGAAGGCGCTGATTCTCGTATTCAACCCGACGATAGGCAGACTGCGCCGCTTGCTCCTTGGTGCGTCCTTGAGCATACCCGTCCCGGTAAGCAACTTCATCGGGAGTAGCGGGGCGAGCGTGGATTGAACCATCAGGACGGGCATTGATATTTTTGTCCCTAGTCATTGCTGTATTCTCCTTCTGTTCAATAGGAACTCTACAAACATCGATCTAATGAGAATTGAAGATTCTCGATGTGTGTCAAACTTACTCAGTAGAGCCAAGGATATCACTCTGCTAAAAGAGTTGTTCTAAGTTCTATCGTAAGTAGGAGTGACTTTGCAAAAGTATAATGAACACAAGCTTGGAGGATTTGATGTCGTACTTTAAATTATTTACTGACGTTTAATCTATCCATTGGTAGAGAATTACATGAAAACCCAAGGTGTAGGATTAATTTGTCGATAAAAACTTAGTTTGGAGTACAACAATGAGCATTGAAGATAGAGCAAAAGCGGTTGCAAAAAACATCGAAGGAAAAGCGCAGGAACTCGTTGGCGAGGTGACTGGCAATCCCGAAGACAAAGCCGCAGGTCAAGCTAAGCAAGCGGAAGCCCAAGTGCGCCATGGTGTAGAAAACATTAAGGATGAAGTGAAAAAAGCGATCGACTAGATCATTTAGCAGAGGTCGGTGTAAGTTCAAAACCCACCCCTGTCATAGCAGCAGTAGGGGCATGGCATTGTCATGCCCCTATGATAGTTATCGGTATACATTAAAATTGCAATTACACGAAAACGTTGGGGTTGGTTTGCAATACACTGGCAGACACATTGCTAACTACCGCCAACCGATCGCCCGATGTTAAAGTAATCACCGCTCCCGCCACACTATTGTTAAAGTTCAACGATTTATTCACCAGAAAAGCATCAAAGCAAGCTTGACCCAATCTAAATCCATTTCCCAAACAAACCCCCTCCCCTCTGTTTGGGAAAACGGTACTTTTGCCGTAGCCTCAGTTAATCACAGCCACCATTGCCATTAATCGTGTCGATGCCATCACCCCTGTTAATGGCATCGTCGGCGACAGTACCATTGAGGGTGTCATTTTGGGGCGTTCCATTCTGGATAGGGCTAACGCCCAATCGAAAATCGCTATCAGGAACTTGTTGGCTATCGACTGCAATCTGGTAGGTTGTTCCAGTGGTGACAGTGTTGCTACCAATTGCCTTCAGGATGGGAACCGTTACAGCACAACTGAGGGCAAGCCTGCTCTGCTCACCGACAATCGTAAAGTTATCGTAAACTTGGAGCTATCACTTGCACCTCTGCCTAATCACCCCATCCCTCACTTCCTTCTACTCTGCTTTATGCCGTTAAATTTTCGGTTTGCCATTATCAGCGATCCCCACATCGCTGTTCCCCAGACCATTTGGGATCATCCCAGTCGCTTTCATTTGGTTGAAGTCAGCATGGCGGCATTAGAGAGTGTCCTCAACCAGCTAGAACCATTAGATCTGGACTTTTTACTGCTGCCAGGCGATCTGACTCAGCACGGAGAACCGGATAATCATACGTGGTTAGCAAATCGATTAGCCCAGTTATCCTATCCGGTCTATGTTGTTCCTGGAAATCACGATATTGTGGAGCGATCGGCAACGGATCGATCGATCGCAGCCGCCCAGTTTCCCGGTTACTATGACAAATTTGGCTACACCAATCCTGATCAGCTTTACTACACCCACGAAATCCTACCCGGAGTGCGGTTGATTGGGCTAAACTCCAACAACTTCGACTCTGAGGGCAAGCAACTACCGATGGGACGGTTGGATGCTGCCCAACTGCTTTGGCTACAAACCGTATTAGCAGACGCAACGGAAGAATTGATCCTGATAATGGTGCACCACAATGTGATCGAGCACTTGCCAGGACAATCCCAGCATTCGCTAGGTCGCCGCTACATGCTGGAAAATGCAGCGGAATTATTGGCTTTGTTGCGATCGCACGCCGTCCCCCTCATTTTCACCGGACATCTCCACGTCCAAGATGTGGCAAGTTGGCAGGGAATTTATGAGGTTACTACAGGTTCCTTGGTCAGCTATCCCCATCCCTACCGTGTCCTGCATTTTCACCAAGATCAGCAGGGACAGCGCTTTTTACAGATTGAGTCTGGGCGAGTGACTGAGGTTCCGGGTTGGGAGGATCTGCAAACTACCTCGCGGCAATGGATGGGCGATCGCT
>JAAUSV010000099.1 GCA_012032525.1 Leptolyngbyaceae cyanobacterium SL_7_1 | reverse complement strand
ATCGCGTCAATGCCTTCGCCACCATGGGCGGCTTTGTCTACGTCACCACCGGGTTAATTCGTACGGCGGACAACGAAGCCCAATTGGCAAGTGTGATTGGGCACGAGATCGGGCACATTGCCGGACGCCACGCGGTGGAGCAAATGCGGGAAACCGCCATTGCCCAAGGCGTTGCCACCGCTGCTGGTCTCGATCGCAACGTGGCAGTGGCGATCGGGGTGGAATTGGCACTGAGACGCCCCAACAGCCGCCAAGATGAATTAGAAGCCGATCAATTGGGGTTATCCAATCTGATTCGGGCGGGCTATGCTCCCTCTGGCACCGTTGGGTTTATGCAGAAGTTGTTGAACCAATCCTCTGTTCCGGCGTTTTTGAGTACCCACCCAGCCACCGCCGATCGGATCACAGCTCTCAATCGGATGATTGATCCGGCAACGGCAAATGTGGGCGACGGATTGGACAACGCTGCCTATCGCAGTCGCATCAGTCGGTTGTTGCAACGAGCTGCACTCCGAGTCCTGCAAACCTAGGGCGTGGGCAGCCGTTAATCATAGCTGAAATGCCATGATTAACGGCTGCCCACAGGTTAGGAAGGCTACAATCCAAAGATGGAGGCTTTTAAACCAAAAGTTAAAGCGCAGATTTTGCATTTACTAAAGATGCAGGGTGCCCAGACGGCGATCGCTCTGGCGCACCAACTTCAGGTGTCTCCCATGGCGGTGCGCCAACACCTCCAACAACTCAAGACAAAGCAACTCGTCACTTACCAGGAGGAGCGGCGTCCAGTCGGGCGTCCGGTGAAATTGTGGCAACTCACCGCCCATTCCACAGAACAATTTCCGGATAGCCATGCGGAGCTGTTGGTTGATCTATTACAGGGCATTGAGAGCATGTTTGGGCGTGAGGGGCTAGAAAAGCTGGTGTGGGAGCGCAGTCACCGCCAACTACAGCTTTATAGCACCCAACTAGCCGAGGTGGGTGCGGAGGACTGGCAAGAACGTCTACGGGCGATCGCCCAGTTTCGCACCCAGGAGGGCTACATGGCAGAGGTGCAGCAAATTTCAGGGGATGCATGGTTGCTGATCGAAAATCACTGCCCCATTCAAACGGCAGCAACCCGTTGTCAGGGGCTATGCAATGCAGAGCTAGAGGTGTTTAGAACACTTTTGGGGTCTGCGGTGACGGTGGAGCGAGTGGACCACCTGTTGCAGGGCGATCGGCGGTGTGCCTATCAGGTTAAACAACTAGCCGTTAGCGATTAGCAGTTAACAATTAGCGATCGGGTAAGGTGACGTTGAGTTTGGGTATTTGTGACAGTCGCTCAATTTGTCGTGGGACAGCGGGAGAAAACCGTGTTGGGAGTTGCACCCTTGAAGAATAAGCTGCTTTGTGGGTTGGTGGTAACGGTATTGGGGAGCTGCTTGTGGAGTGTTCCGGCATTATTGATGCAACGAGCGACACAGATCAGAGCAGATGACCAATGGCTAGTCAATTCGGTAAATGAATTGAAGGCATCGAGCGATCGCTGGATACAGGTCGATCTATCGGAGCAGATGCTAACGGCTTGGGAGGGCAATAGCCCGATCTATTCCATTCTGGTTTCTACAGGAAGTGCGGTCTCGCCTACGCCCGTTGGCGTGTTTACTGTGCAAGCGATGTATGACAGCGTGCGGGTCGAGCGGGAGGACAATACCCCATCTGACATTCCCCATGTCCTCTATTTCGCCACTCACTATGCCATTCACGGCACTTATTGGCATCAAAATTTTGGTACTCCTGTGAGTCGGGGGAGTGTGAATGTGGCGGTGGATCATGCGGCGTGGTTGTATTACTGGGCGTCGTTGGGAGTGCCCGTGGTGGTGCAACCATAGTCGAGGTAAAGCTCGATCGCCTCACGAATGTTTTCTAGGGCTTCTGTTTCAGTTTCTCCGGCTGATACACAACCGGGCAATTCTGGACACCAAACCGCCCAATCTCCCGTTTCTGGATCAGTTTCAAGTACGACGCGCCATTTCATCGGTTTTCCTTTGCCGGATGCTTTAGTTTTATTTGTGGTTGATAGTCTATTGATTAGGCTAATTTCCCTACGGATGCTGAATGGGTTTTATGGGCTTCAGCATAAATCTTCAATGCCGCAGACATTTGCTGTTCAGCTTGTTCTCCTTGTGCCTGAAACCACGCAAACGTTTCAGGGTCTACTTGCACTGACACCTTTACAGATGATTTGGACATCCGCAATTGTGCTTTGGCAAAAAACTCTTCTGATAGGGGTGGGATGTCGGAGGTGTCGATATCCTCATCGTTCATTGCATCGATCCTATCCCAATCGGTTTTTGAGGTATTGTTCATAGCGTCTGCGTTCATAAGACAGTGCCTTTCGTAATGAAATAATCCGAACTGTTTCATCATTAGGCTCCGTGTAGACAACGACTACAACTCGCCCATCAAGTAACCCAATACCGATATATCGATCTTCTCCATAATCTCCTCGCTCATCAAGTTCAACAACCATTGGTAGATTGAAGATCCGAAAAGCGTCAGAGAAGTCGAATCCATGCTTTGCTAGGTTGAGTTGATTTTTGCGCTCATCCCACTCAAACTTCATGGGCTTCAATTTAGCATGTGAGCTAAGTTCAGGGTAAAATGCGCTTTTTCTTGCCTAGTTATCTTAGTTTTACTTGCTATCGATCGCTTCCTGTAACGCTCGTTGTAAAAATTGCTGCGCGAATTGCCCTAACCGATGCTCAGGAAAAACGGTTAGAAAATCTTCCAAATCCTTGAGAGCAACACGAATTCGAGTTGCAGGTGCGCCGCGATGAATGGCATCTCGGTAGAAGAATGTGACTCGATCGGTGTTATTTGCGGCTAAGTGATATAACGCCAGGTTGAAGGTGTTGTTCCAGTTTTCTGGATCTTGGTCGTATTTTGTTTGTGCCATAGGAATTGCTTGAGCAAGATCGGCTTTGGCTTGGTCTGGTTGTCCTAGTGCTTGATATGTGATGGCGCGGTCGTATAGCCACCAATCATCTTTTGGGTCTAGCTCAATTGCACGGCTAAAGTCAATTAAAGCCTCCTGATAACGCCCAATGAGCAAATATGTTTGCCCACGACTACCAATCGCCCAATCCAATTCAGGGTTAAGTTCAATGGCACGATCGAAGTCTTGCAAAGCTTCCTCGTAGCGTTTCATCAATCGGTAAGTTTCTCCACGATTGGCGATCGCCCAATCATATTTAGGGTCAAGTTCAATGGCACAATTTAGGTCTCGCAATGCCTCGTCATACCGTTTTATTACGCGGTAGGTTACTCCACGATGAGCGATCGCCCAAGCATACTCAGGGTCAAGCTCAATGGCACGGTTGAAGTCTTGCAATGCCTCCTCATACCGTTTCATCAATCGATAGGTTTCACCTCGCCAACCAAGAGCAATTGGTTTCCACTGCGGCTCAATCTCAGGATGTTCTACCAAAGCTTTGAACAAACTAACTGTGACTTCGTAACGATCGTCGTTATATGCCTCCAACCCCTCCACCAACCGATCGCCCCACCGCTGCACCTCCCCCACATTCCCCTCTCTCCCCGCCTGCGCCACCACTGCCGCCCATTTCTCAGCAAACTTCCACTGATTCTTCAACGCGGCTAAAAACTCGTTGAGAGCGATCGCCAAATGTTTCTGCGGAGCCTGACATAAGCGGTGATACAACAGATTCAGCGTATGACTCTGCCACGTTTCATCGCGCTGACACTCCACCGCATCCAGTTCCAAATCAGCTCGCAAGCGATCGTAGTAATCCGCCAACTTGCCATGCAACTCTGCCCAACCCTGCGGCGTCGATCGCAACTTATGCCGCAACATCTGAGTCCTCACCACCTCGTGATACGCCCAGCCATCAGTGCGTTCTCGTACAAACGGTTTTTGGGTGAGCCAGTCAAACAGGCGATCGGCTTCAGCAGTTGGGCGCAATTGGGCAATCACGTCCTGATTCAAGCAACGTGGCAGGGCGGCATCCAGGGCAACTTGGCGGCGATCGGGATTAGTTTCCCATTTCAAGAAGCGCTCTACCGCCGTCCCACTCGGATCACCCACCTCTGCCGGGTCATTGGGACTTGCCTCTGCCAGCGTTGCCAGCAATAGGGGAAATCGACCAGAGAGATTGAGGATGACGTCTACGGTGCGATCGTTGGTAATGCCTTTGCGCGTCAAGTATTGCCGAGCTTCCTCCTCGGAGAAGGGTTCGAGCGGTAGTCGGGCGATGATGCTTTCAAAGGTTGTCCAACGGTTGCGATCGAGTTCTTCCCGTCCCGCAATCACCAGCAACATATTGGGGGGAACGTTGCCGTATTGCCCCTGCAATAGCTCCCGCAACCACCCATCTAAGAAATCTCCGGTGCGTTCGTAGGTGTCAAACATCAACGTCACCTGGGTTTTCTCTGCTACTTTGCCCCAATCCTCCAGAAATAGCGGCGTCAGCACCTCCACTGGCTCTCGCAACAGGTGAACTTCATCCTTATTGGTCAGCTTCTTGGCAAGGTAAGCACTCCACTCGCCCGCCTGGGTTGCCATGCTGTCTTCATCAATTAGATCAAACGCACCCCCGGCAACGGGAAGCCGTCGTCCCATTTTCACGGCTGCTTTGGCGATCGTCCGTCCCAAAAATGCCGAAAACCCCTGGGGCGCTTCTGGGTCAGCTTCTAGTTCCGCTCGTCGTTGTCGATAAACCTGGGAGCGCTCCCAAAATTTGGCTAATTTGTAGCCCTGCTTTTCCAGATCGCCTGCCAACTGCTCCAGCACTCCGGGGATGTCGCGCTCTCCCTCGTCGATGTAGGCAGTGACGCCCTGGTTTTGCAGAGCGATCGCCCGAAACTGCTCCAACAACGTTGTCTTACCCACACCGCCCTGTCCCCAGACATTAAATAGGAAGCGGCGACGCTCATCTTCTAAGCTCAGCCTCAAGTTTCGCCGAAACAACGCCACTTGATCCTCGCGTCCCACAAAGTGCGATCGCTGGCGTTGTTTGAGGATGTCTTGGAAACTCTTGGGGGGTTGGGAAGAGGGCATAGGTGGGGGCGATCGCTCACCGCTTAATTCTGACAAACTTTCTTCTCATTCCAACCAAAGATCCCCGGCTTTTCCTAAAAAAGCCGGGGATCTGTTTCTAGCAATAAATGGACGGTTATCTTTAAAAACCTTGAAGCGATCGCCCAGTTTTTCTATTATTTAATAGGATCAATGCGAAGCAACTTATCAATCCAGGCAAAACAATGGCACGAAAATCGAAAGAATTTAGTGAATTGTTAAATCATCAACCGTCTGCCAGAGAACAAGAAAAGGCAATGAAGCGGTTGCAGAAACGGGTTGAGCAGGGAGTATTGGGAGACAGTATTGGAGGGGTAGTGATTGATCCTGAGGGTGAGGAAAAAATGTCTGCGGTGCTAGAAGCATTTGTTGAACCTTACTTGGACGAAGCCACCAATCGAGACGAACAGCAGATGTTGTTTTCATTTGCTGTCATTGCCTGGAACATGGCACTGTTGCCAGAGGAAAAGCGCTCGGAAGGACTAGAAATACTCACTCAGCAACTGGGTGAAAACCAAGCAGCGTCAGCGGAGGTGCAGGAGATCTTAGAAGAAATGATCGAACGCAAACAACTTTTCTTTGCCGACAACAAGCGGCAGATTTTAGATTTTGAATTGAGTGGTCGAGGGCGATCGTTGAATCTCTCCGTCGTCTCTACGCCAACCCTAACGGAAACCGATCAAGAAGATTGAGAATCATTTCTTCCGTGCGATCGCTCTCCATTGCCCGCAACTGCTCCCCCCAACCACTCCTCTAGAAACTCTCCGGTGCGTTAAAAGTCGATCGCTACAGCACTTTCTCCAAAAATTCTTGGGCACGGGCACTTTTGGGTGAGTTGAAGAAAGTGTCAGGGGGAGCATCTTCTACGACATAGCCGCGATCGAGGAAGAGAATCCGGTGGGCTACCTCACGGGCAAAGCCCATTTCGTGGGTAACGATCGCCATCGTAATCCCTGTATCTGTCAGCGACTTCATTACCGACAGCACTTCTTTGACCATTTCCGGGTCGAGGGCAGAGGTAGGTTCATCAAACAGCATTACCTCTGGTTCCATTGCCAGAGCACGGGCGATCGCCACCCGTTGCTTTTGTCCGCCAGAGAGACGGGAGGGATAGACATCTGCCTTTTCAAACAGCCCCACCTTGTCTAATAGCGCCATGCCTTGCTCATTGGCGACACTTTGGGAAAGCCGCTTTACCTTGATGGGGGCGTAGGTGACGTTTTGCAGCGCTGTCATGTTGGGAAATAGGTTGAAGTGTTGAAACACCATGCCCACATTCTGCCGCACCTTTAGTACATCCACCTTTGGTTGGGTGATGTCCACATCTTTGACATAGACCCTACCCCGCGTTGGTTTTTCTAACAGGTTCATGCACCGCAAAAACGTCGATTTACCTGACCCTGAAGGTCCAATAATGGCAACGACTTCGCCTTTTTTAATCTCCGTTGAAATGTCTTTGAGTACATCCAACTTGCCAAACGATTTACACAAAAACTCTGTTCTAATCACTGATCCGCATCCTCCGTTCTAGACCACGCGATGCAATGGTAAGCCCTGTCACCATCACGTAATAAATTAATGCTGCAAACAACAACGGTTCAAAATAAACAAACTTTTCGGCGGCAACAATCTGTGCCCGTCGCAAAATATCCGTTACCCCAATCACCGATACGAGAGAGGAATCTTTTAACAGCGCAATACTTTCATTGACCATCGCTGGCAGAATGCTTTTGAAGGCTTGGGGCAAAATCACATCCATCATCATGGGACGATAGGGAACTCCCAGGGACGTTGCTGCTTCGGCTTGTCCGCGATCGACCGCCAAAATGCCCCCGCGAATCGTCTCCGAAATGTAGGCGGCTGAGTTTAGCGTGAAGGTAATCACCCCAGCCTGTAGAGCCGTGATATCGTATCCAGTTACCTGAGGCGTCGCAAAATAGATTAGCGAAAGCGTCACCAGTAGGGGAATGCCTCTAAAAATCGAAGTATATCCCTCAGCAAACCAACGCAACGGCTTAAATTTTGAAATCTTAAATAGGGAGAGAACCGTCCCCCAAATAAATCCCAAAACGGCTGAGATTAAAACAAACAATAAAGTGACTAAAATCCCTTGAATAATGTAGGGGATCGAAGGCGCGATCGCGCCAAAATTCAAATTCATGCTTACCTTCGCTCTATAACAAACAAAGAATACTCAATACAAATTTACTGTTGCTCTGGGTTCTTTAGAATTTAAGGATTAACCACCCACGATCCAGTGAAACAGGTTGCCCCTCAAACGATCGCAACATGGCGGATTGAGCCACGGTCTAAAGTTTACAGCAGGAGATTTGCGAAAATGAAACTTACGTTACAGAATGCTATTTTCTTTAACAATTAAGCGCACTCTCTGAACAACAAATATTTTAGCTGCCACAGTGCCTAGTGCAATTTTGGATATCCCTAAAGCGGTTGTCTAACAATCGTTTTTATGTCGAGAACCCACACAAGGAGAGGATTGTAGGGGTTTGGCATTGCCAAACCCCTACAGCCGAGGTTGGTACAACGGGGTGCGATTGAACGATCGGCTACTAGCTAGCTGGCTCACCACTAAACCACTTGGTCACCAGTTCCTCGATCTTGCCGCTGTCGATCATCTCTTGCAGCACTGGATCAAACTGCGCCAATAGTTCTGAGCCTTTGGGAAAGGCGATCGCCGAACCCGCTACTCCTTCATTGGGAATTACTGTAAACTCCAAATCCGGGTTGGATGCGGTGTAGCCCTTTGCCACCGTGTCTTCGATGATGGCGGCATCAATCCGATTGGCTTTGATCTCTTGAACAATCTCGTTGATCCGGTTGAGCGGGATGATTTCAGCGCCAGTGAGGGTGTCTTTGGCAAATCCCTCCTGGATGCTGCCGAGTTGTACCCCAACTTTTTTTCCTTCCAGGCTAGCGGCATCGGTGAGATTGCTGCCTGCCTTAGAGACGATCGTATTTTTTGCTTCGTAATAGATCATCGAAAAATCGGCATTTTGTTTGCGCTCTTCGGTGGGGGTCATGCCCGCCATGACAAAATCTGCCCGACCGGCTTGCAGCGCTGGGATCAAGCCATTGAAATCAACGTTATTAATTTCTAATCCGAATCCTAATTGCTCAGTAATATACTTGGCGATGTCAATGTCAAATCCAACAATTTCTTCGCTCCCACTTGACGTTTCAATGAATTCGTAGGGGGGGTAGTCAGCGGAGGTTGCCATCGTCAGGGTTTCCGCAGGGCTAGCTGCGGGGGAAGCGCCAGGACTGCTTGCCGAGTCAGGTGCTTGGGAGTTACACGCCGTCACCACAAAAACGGCAAAGACGGCAGATAACAATGTGGTGAACAAAAATTTAAGTGTTTTCATCGTTTAGTACGAACTTGATTTTGTCTAGTTGTGGAGTGATGCAAAGGGTAAACAGAGTTACACGAACTGACAGTCTGACCGGGAAAGAACCCAGCCGACACGATACCCGTAGATTAGTTTAACGACGCAAATCGAGATCGTGTTTGCGATGCTGCGAGAGTGACACAAATCTCTCAACTAACTTGTATTTCCTGTAACAGAATCGCAATGGAGAAAATTATGCAGCAGAGGAATTTTGCTCCCCACCTCTCCCTGTTCACAGCCCTGCCAAGCGATCGAGCAGCAATCGATACACCCCTTCAGCGTCTACGGTTTGTACCACATTGACATTGGGTTGGCGATCGCTCAGGTAGGCAGTATCCACAATCGTGCGTCCCAGCGTCGCCTCCCCATCCAGTTCCACCTCCACGTAGAAAGGGCTGGCGGTAAATAACGTGGGTTTGAGTAGGTAGGCAATCACGCAGGGGTCGTGTAGGGGGTTGCCGATTCCATCAAACCGATGGCGCTCTCTGCTGCCATACTGCACCAGAATATCGGCAGCCACTTCACTCACGGGTGTGCCCAGGGTACGGATTGCCCGCAATCGCTCCGGGGTCGTCAATACCTGATGGGTGATGTCCAGACTGATCATGGTCAAGGGGATGCCACTGGTAAACACTACATGGGCGGCGTGCGGATCACTATAGATGTTGAATTCTGCTGAGGGTGTGACATTGCCACTGGTAATTGCGCCCCCCATCAACACCAATGCCTGAATCCGGCTGGCGATGCGGGGTTCTTTGATCAAAGCAACTGCCAGATTAGTCAGGGGACCGAGGGCGCGATCGTCAGCGGATCGTGTGCCCTCAGCAAGGTTTCAATCAGAAAATCAACCGCATGCTGGGGTTGTAGGGGCATTTGCGGATCGGGCAACTCCGCCCCCGCCAACCCAGTCTCCCCGTGGACTAATTCTGCGGTGACTGGCGATCGCACCAGCGGACGTGGGCATCCGGCAAACACGGGAATGTATGCCCGTCTCGCCAACTCACACAATTTTCGAGCATTGCGCTGGGTCCATTCCAATGCCACGTTGCCAGCGACCGTGGTGATGCCCAGCAGTTGTAGTTCTGGCGAGGCAAAGGCAAGGAGGAGCGCGATGGCGTCGTCTACTCCGGGGTCACAATCGATGATCAGTTGCCGAGTGGTCACACTACAATTACCTATCTATTACAACGTTCCACAGTTGCCGGATTGAGTTGATCAAGCAGATCTGGGAGTAGGAGTCTAGCTCGTCTACGGCAATAACCGTTTCTTGAATTTTGCCTTGCTCCAACAGTGCCGATCGATAGACTCCTGCCAACAAACCACACCGGGTTGGTGGCGTGAACCATTCCCCGTTGCGTTCCACGATCACATTGGCAATGCAAGACTCCGTCACCTCGCCCCGTTCGTTCCACAACAGCACATCATCCCAACCCGGTGCAGATTGTAGGGCTTGGTCATACATGGGGCGATGGGTGGTCTTGTGGTAGAGATAGGGGTTGGAAGAGTCGATCGGCTGCGTTGCCAGCTTGAGGCGGTAGGGCTGGGGAGTCAGGGGCAGGGGTTGGATCTCGATCGTCGCCATTCCTGTGTTAGTCACCTGCACCCGGACTTTGTGGGGCTGGGCTGGCAGGGTGTGGGTTGCCATTAGGAGTTGTTCTCGTAGCTGATTGAGATCGACTGGGTAGGCAAAATAGTTGGCTGACTTGCGCAGGCGATCGAAATGGCGATCGAGCAGAAAAAACCCTTCTTCGGGCGTCCAGCGTAGGGTTTCCAGCAGGGAAAAGTCTGGAATGGTGGTGGTGAGCACACGGGCTTTAGCTTGGCATTCGGCAAACTCAGCCGTGGCGGTGGAGTCCCAGACAATCCCACCCCCGACCCCATACTCGGCTTGCTGAGTCTGGCGATCGACCAGCACCGTTCTAATGGCAACATTGAATTGCGATCGCCCGTGGGGGGAGATAAATCCGATTGTGCCTGTGTAGAGCTTGCGGGCGCTGGGTTCTAGCTCTGCAATGATCCGCATGGTGCGGGGTTTTGGGGCTCCGGTGATGGAGGCGGGCGGAAATAGGGCAGCAAAGATTGCCGTTGTGTTGGCTGAGGTTGTGCAGGAGACTGTGCTGGTCATCTGCCACACCGTCGGATACTGCTCGACTGCAAATAGTTGGGGCACCTGCACGCTGCCAATGTCAGCGACGTGTGCCATGTCGTTTCTCACCATGTCCACGATCATGACGTTTTCAGCACGATTTTTTTCACCATATTGTAGGTGCAGTTGGTTTTGGCGATCGTCTTCGTACCCCAACCCCCGTGGGAGCGTGCCCTTCATCGGGCGAGAGATCAGTGTGTTGCCGTCTCGTTGAAAAAATAACTCTGGCGATGCACAACACACCGTCCAGTCTGCTGTTTGCACCAGTGCTCCATAGGGGCAGGGTTGGGCGCGGAGCATGTGTGTGAACAGGGCGATCGGATCGGGGACGATCGCCTGCAACCGATGGGTGTAGTTGACCTGGTAAGTGTCTCCCTGGCGAATGAACTGCTTAATCTGACCGATGGCATGCTCATACTCCGTCACACTCAGGGAGGGGTGCCAATGGATCGACTGGACATTGGCGGCAGGACTGGCTCCTGCTAGCTGATCGAGATCAATCACCTCTGGCTCTGCATAGATTCCCAGCCACAGCAACGGGAAGCTAGAGGAGCGCACCACGAGGGCAGGGTCGAATGCCGGAGCCGCTTCATAGCTCACCCAGCCGACTACCCAGCTTTGGGTTTGGTGTCCGTGCTGTTCTGCCTGCGCCAATTGCTGGGTGACTTGATCGATATCGTGGGCAGTGTAAATGGCGATCGGTTGCCGAAACAGCAGCCAGGCGTGCTGCTGAGCGTCGTGGAGGATCACACAGTTGTGGTCAATCTGGGTTGGCACAGGAGGTGAGCGGGGCGATAGAAAAATCTATTCTTCAACGTAGCACGATCGCCCTGCGCTGGTTGTTGTTCTCCTTACCGGGTTTTGCAGGCTGTAATCAAATTAACCAAAATGATTGAGGGCGGTTTTGGGGGACGTTAATCTTCCTCCAAAACCGCCCGCGTTGGGGTTAGGGGAGCACCGAGATCCCAGGAAGCGCATCCAGTTGGGCATCCGTCAAGGGTTGCCCTCCCGATGGATCATACAACCGTGCTAACGCGCCAGTCAGTCCGGCGTTATAGTCCAGTGCTACTTCGTTGGCAATATAATCTGTGCGGCGATCGGTGTAGGCAAAGTCATTTGCCGCCGTTGGTCCACCCACCAGCGCCCCATACAAAATGTGGCGATTGGGATTGGCATCGGTGGGATTGGGTGTTCCCGACGCCGCCCGATGGTGAGGATTTTTGGCATAGGTATTGCCAAAACCCACCAAGTAGCTAAAGTTGCGGGGGTTTTCACCCAAAAGATAGTCCACCTGATCTTCGGCAAACTCTGAGTAGCGATCGCTCTTGTCATTCACCGTGTCCGCATAGACGCCAGCAATAAAGGCGGTGTTGGCGCTATAGCGCAACGACCCCCAGCGATCGAGCCATGCCAACCCTCCACTGGTGTAGGTGACTCCCGCCCCGCTGCTGTCTGACCAAAAATCCAACCAATTTTCCACATCGCTGCGATAGCGCGATTTGCGGGTGGTTTGTGCCAGGAGCACGGCGGTGCCATAGGATTTGTTATCCCAGTTTTGCGTCCAATGGCGATCGAGTCCCTGATAGTAACTCTCTGCCTTGGCGAGATAGGTGGTGTTGCCCGTGGCTTTGTGGAGCCAGGCAGCACTCCAAGCTAGCTCATCGGTGTAGCCACTCCAGGAGTTGTAGTAGCTGCGGGCATCGGTAATCGAGTCGGAGTATTTGCCCTTGTAGGTCTCCGCAAACTGAAAGAGCTGTATGGCGTTGGTCAGTAGTCGATCGGCATAGGCAGGGTCAGTGGGTCGAAAGGCGATCGACGCGGCTGCCAAGGCGGCGGCTGATTCTCCCGCCAGGTCGGAGCCGGGACGCTGGCGATCGATTTTGTAGGCAGGACGATTCATGGTCATGGGCTTCGGGCGACCCCCCAGTAGGCATGGTCAGCCCCACCATTGCCCACCTGCCCCCAAAATTCCTTTGTGCCTTGGCGATCGGTGATATGGGCTTTGAGGATGTAATCCGTTCCCCATTTCAACGCCTCTAGCACCTCATCCAACTGCCCACTCTGTTGGTAGGCAGACCGATACTCCACCACGCCCCAGCCCAACAGGGTCATAGACGCCGCCATCGGAAAGCCAAATTTAACGTGGTCGCCTGCATCGTAGTAGCCGCCACTCAAATCAACCCCCACCGACGCCCCATCCCCTACGGCGGACTCTCCTCGCCAGTCGATCCGGTTGTCGCTGGGTAGTTTCCCCGATCGCTGGGCTTCGTAAAACAGCAGCGATTTTTGCAATGCCTCGCCATAGTTCAATTCCTCTGGTAATTCCTGTGGTGAGTCATCTGGCGATCGAGTGGGGGGGACAGGAGCGGGAGGGTTGGGATTAACAACGGGTGTTGGCTGAATGGTCGGGATCGGCAGGGAGGGAGGGGGGACGATCGTTTGAATAGTTTGCCCTCGGAAAATATAGCTGCTTGGTTTAACTGTCACTCCATTGGGGTTTTAGCGCTAAAGCCAAACGAGACTGACTGACCCGCCGCCAGATTGGCGCCTGTGCCTGTGCCTCGAATCACGTAACGATTCCCCTGTTTGCTAACAATTTCGGCGCTCCAGATTCGAGTAATCTCAAACCGAGCATCAAACTCTACCGTCCAACGATTCATGGCATGGTTGCCAGCGTTGGTGACTGTGATACCGCCAACAAAGCCGCTATCCCAGTCTTTTTTACGGAAAAGTTAACAGTGTTCATTGTGCGTTAGCTCCAATGGGTGGGTGACTGGTGACTATGAATGCGACTACAAGCAATAAAAAAATAGGTGCTCAATCGATTCAGAAATTGGGACATTGTCCCTTCTGAAGTCGATAGAGCACCTATTTCGTACTTGAGATTGCTGTACATCCACCGAGACGACAGCCATTGCCCAAAGGTTCCAACTTTGTAAACGGTTTATCGCTGCTCCCTCGCGCTTTGTAAATTCTTTATCGCATCCTTACCACAAAGCGCCACTCCGGGCAACAGTGCTACGCAGAACCCTGGCAGTTGGGAGGTTGGGGGACACGGGGCTGATTGACGGACAAAACTCCTGAAACACTTGAAAAATCGTAGGTTGGGTTGAGGCACGAAACCCAACGCAAGATCGTTATTAGTGTTGGGTTTTCGCTCTGCTCAACCCTAACCGTACGCAA
>JAAUSV010000098.1 GCA_012032525.1 Leptolyngbyaceae cyanobacterium SL_7_1 | reverse complement strand
ACACTCTCATATAGCCGCTCATAGAAAGAATAGAGCGCTGATAGGTGTCAAACAGTTGCTCGTTGGGCAATTGGCGATAGGTAATGCGAATCAAAGGTTCGATCGCATCTAAACTTTCGATTGCCCCCAGTGCCCTCATTCCCAGCACCGCCGCTCCAAAAGCGCTGGCTTCATACACTTCAGGAACCAGCACAGGATAGCCAAAAATATCTGCCATCATTTGTCGCCACGGTTGCGATCGGGCAAACCCCCCCGTCGCTCGGATTTCTTTTGCAGTGCCAGCCAACTCGCGCAGCGCCAAGTTGATGCCATACACCGCAAACAAAATCCCCTCCAACACGGCTCTGGTAAAGTGGGCTTTGGTGTGGTGCAGTCCCATACCAAAGAACACCCCACGGGCATCGGCATTCCAATAGGGAGCGCGTTCCCCCGATAGGAAGGGTAGACAGAGCAAACCTTCAGCACCCGGAGCAATTTGGGTGGCAGCATCAATCATCAATTCATAGGGGTCAACTCCCTGCTGCTGTGCCACGGCAATGTCCGATTGACAAAATTGATCGCGCAACCAACGTAGGACAATGCCGCCATTATTAGACGGTCCACCGATGACCCAGCGATCCTCCGTCAAGGCATAACAAAACGTTCGTCCTTTTGGATCGGTTGTGGGGTGGGGCACCACTGTCCGCACCGCGCTACTGGTGCCAATGGTAATGGCAACCTGCTGCGGCGCGATCGCCCCGACTCCCAGATTTGCCAACACCCCATCCGTTGCCCCAACCACGATTGCCACGTTTGGGCTTACCCCCATGGCTTCGGCATAGCGGGGCTTGAGTCCACGCAGCACCTTGGTGGTAGACACCAATTCACTCAAAGCCTCGGCTGGAATACCCGCGATCGCCAATGCCTCCCCATCCCATTGGAGCTGATTGAGATTGAGCAATCCGGTCGCCGATGCCATGGAGTGATCAATCACAAACCGATCGAGCAATTGGTACAGCACATATTCCTTCACCGAGACAAATCGCCTTGCCTGTCGAAAAATCTCCGCTGCCTCCTCCTGCATCCAGATTAGTTTGGTTAAGGGCGACATCGGGTGAATCGGGGTGCCCGTGCGCGAGTAGAGGGCATGCCCGACTCCCTCGCGCTTGAGGCGTTCCGTTTGGCTAGTACTGCGATTGTCTGCCCAGATAATGCTGCGGGTCAGGGGATAGCCCTTGTCATCCAGGGCAATTAAACTGTGCATCGCACCACTAAAACAGAGGGCGGCGATCGCAGTTTTCTCTAGCCCAGACTGGTCGATCGCCTGCCGCACCGCTGCAATCACAGCGCGGAAAATCACCTCTGGGTCTTGTTCCGCCCACGTGGGTTGGGGCACCAGCAGGGGATAGCCCTGGTTGCCCGCGCCCTTCACCGCCCCAGAGGTGGAAAAGACAATGGCTTTGGTGCTGGTGGTGCCGATGTCAACGCCGATGAAATAATCTGAGTTCATCTGCTCCTCCCCACCCTAAATAAAGAAACTAATTAGCAACACCACCAAGAAGCCAACGCCTCCCAAAATCGTTTCCAAAACCGTCCACGATCGCAAGGTATTGGTCTCCGAGATTCCCAAGTAACGACTGACGAGCCAGAACCCAGAATCGTTGACGTGGGAGAGCACCGTTGCACCGGAGGCAATGGCGATCGTAATCAACCCCAGCATCGGAGCTGATAGCCCACTGGTTGCCGGAGCCATCAATCCAGCGGTGGTTACCATCGCAACGGTTGCCGACCCTGGGAAACCCGAATCGCCGTGGCAATTAGAAACGCTAGCACAATGATGGGCAAATTGGTGGTTGCCATGGCATTGGACAACGCTTCGCCCACACCACTTGCCACCAGGGTTTTACCAAAAACTCCCCCTGCCCCAGTCACCAAAATGATCAATCCAACGGGTTCTAGGGACTTAGTAGCAATATCTTGCACTTCGCGCCGAGACAATCCCCGCCGAGTTCCCAGGAAATAGAACGACAACAGGGCAGCAATGATCAATGCTGTAAACGGGTGTCCTAAAAACACCAAAAAATTACGCACCGGATTGCCTTCTTCAAACACCACTGTTGAGACCGTATTTAGCAGAATTAGCACCAGGGGAATGGCAATTAAGCTAATCACCAAGCCAAAGCTGGGCAATTCAATGCGGCGGGGAGTAGTTGGCGTATCGGTTTCTCGCCGGGCTTCGGTGGCTAGCCCTCCGGGGGGATTTGCCCCCGAAGTCGTCGCGGGAGTGGTTTCTGGCTGATCATCTGTGAAATTGAAGTTGTAGTTTTCCAGCAGCATGTATTCCGGCACCTTGGCATGAATCCGGTTGCTGATGTAGCGCCCAAAGAAGATGCCACCCACAATCATGGCAGGTGTCCCTGCCATAAAACCAAACAAAATCACCCATCCCAAATCGGCATTTAGCAACGCCGCCACCGCCACGGTCCCGGCGTAGGTGGAATGTATCTGTGTCCGATCGCCAGTCCCGCCGCCAAGGGCAACGCATAATAGAGCAGCGATCGCTTCGTCCGTTGCGCCAAGCTATAGACCAAGGGAATCAGAATAATCAACCCCACATCAAAAAACACCGGAATCGACACAATCAACCCCGTCAGCCCCAGTGCCCACGGTGCCCGTTCCTCTCCAAAGCGGCGCACCATGGTTTGAGCAAGCTGTTCGGCTCCGCCCGACACCCGCAGCATTTCGCCAAACATCGTGCCAATCCCCACCACAATGGCAATAAATCCCAGGGTGGTGCCCATGCCTTCTTGAATCGTTTGTGCCACTTCGTTGAGGGGAATGCCAGCGCGATCGCCACAAACAAACTGACAATTAATAACGCAATAAACGCCTGTAGCCTTACCTTGATCACTAAAAACAACAGCAACGCGACCCCAAGCGCCGCAATTAAAATCAACATTCCAGGTGACATTAGTAAAGAACCTCAAAAGCTAATTTTTTAAGCAAACTGAAACCGACACCCCATGTCCTGCGGTGTCTGAAAAAAACTTGGATGCACTGTTAGGTCAACCCTCGTCCCCAGGCTTACCTAACTAGGTGCATCGATTGAACAACTATTTTTATCTTTTAAGAGTAGGTGATCGAAAACATCAGCCTAAATGGGGAGGAAGTGGCTGAATTAGGTAAATAAATGTATCGAAATTGACTGTTCAAGCGGTGCTCGTCGTTCTCCAAAACCCATTGGTGCTGTTCTAGGATGGGGTGCAGCGGCATTTCTTTGGTTGTGACTTGCTGAACAGAGTTATTCAATCCCTAAAAAACGAAACTATACTTTACACCTCGCCTCCGGGGAATCCGATAAGCTGAGGGCATAGGCTGACAAAGGGGCTGACAAAGGATTGTTATGGCTGCAATTTCCGCATTGAAAGGAACTCGATTTAACTGGCAGACGGTGACTGCGGCGACGTTAGGGTTTTGGCTTAGTTGTAGTTTGATGTTAGATTGCATCATCATGCCCGGCATGTATGTCTCAGGCATGATGACGCAACCAGGGTTCGCCACCGCTGGCTATTCCATTTTTTGGCTATTTAACCGAATTGAATTGCTCTGTGCGGCGGGTGTGCTAACGGGGGTGTTGGCACTTGCAAATACCCACGAGCGCTTTGCAAGACGGCGCTGGACGATCGCCCTTTCTCTTTTGCTAGTGGCAATTCCAGTACTGTATACCTATACGTTGACGCCAATGATGGGAGCGTTGGGTTTACAACTGGATTGGTTCACTGCCGACCAAGCGATCGCCCCAGCAATGAGCCAAATGCACAATAGCTATTGGGCATTGGAACTGACAAAATTAGCAGCCGGGCTAGGGATGCTAGGATTTCTTGCGAATTTTGTAACCGAATCCTAGGGTTCATCCACTAGATTTTGGGCTGTTCTCAAAAACTAAAATCTGCCCGTAGCGATCGAAGGTCTGTACAGATCCCCGGCTTTTCCCAAAAAAGCCGGGGATCTAATTGTTTTTTGACGGGCAAGCTTTTGGAAATCTAGTGCTTGGCAATCTAGTGCTTGGCAATCTGCCCGATTGACTGGCTGGGCGATCGCCCACAACTATCGTCAAATGCTACTTAGCTTTTCTGGCTTTCAGACTTGCTGATCGACGACATGAAAACGGTGTAGACCAGAGCATAACTTGCAAACAAACATACAACGGCAACCATAGTGCCCTCCTTTAAGGAACAAAGCCTAGATGGATTGACTAACAATAACTTCTCTATGGCTTTACTCTATTCCGGAGAAATGATCCCAACCACACCCACTAGGGGGATCTACCTGGGTGAATCCCTCTTCCTCCAGTCAGAAGCATGGGGGTGGGTTAGTGGGCGCGTTGTCAGGCAAAATGGAACGTACAAATTATGTATGTAACGGGTTCATGACTAAGCGATCTCGCTTTAAACTCCAGGATTTCCGCTCAGGATTCGGTTGGGGATTGGTGTGTCTATTTGGGGTGTCATTTGGTCTGCGGATTTGGGGGCTGAGCCGCTTCAATACCTTGGTGTTTGACGAGGTTTATTACGTCAACTTTGCTAGAGGGTTTTGCAAGGAGTGCAGGAGTTTGGTGGACATCCACCCCTGAGTACCTACCTGATTGCCGCTGGCATTTGGCTGGCTCACCTCACCCCTTGGGCACACCAGGGGGAGATGAATAGCCTTTCTGGGATGATGCTGTCTCCCTGGAGTTACCGTTGGCTCAATGCCTTTGCCGGAGCATGGCTCCCGGTGGTGATTGCGGCGATCGCCTACCAACTCAGCCACCGCCGTTCCTACGGATTGATTGCGGGCGGGTTCGCGGCTCTAGATGGCTTGTTTCTGGTGGAATCGCGCTATGCCCTAAACAATGTCTACCTGGTGCTGTTTGGCTTGTTGGGGCAACTCTTTTTTTGGTGGCGCTGAATCAGGGATTGGTGACGGGGTGGCGCAAGCTGGGGTACTTGGGACTGGCGGGGGTCTGCTTTGGGCTGACGGTGGCGGTAAAGTGGAACGGCTTGTGGTTTTTGTTGGGGGCGTATGGGGTTTGGGTAGCAGGTTGGGTAATCCTGTGGCTCAATCGCCTGCGACCGGGATTGCTCCAGCCTCCAGAACGGCGATCGCATCCCTTAGAATTTCTCACCACGCTCAATGGGTGGCACATCCTGGTTGGGTTTGCCGTGATTCCCAGCTTGGTGTATTTCCTCTGCTGGATTCCCTACATACAGCTCGATCCCACCACTAGCCTCTGGCAGTGGCAAGCAAAGATTTTGGATTACCACCAGCGGGTGGGAGGAATGGATGCCCATCCCTATTGCTCGGCGTGGTATTCCTGGTTTGTGATGGCGCGACCCGTTGCCTATCTCTACAAAACCACGCACGGGTTGACGGAACCCCCGACGATCGTGGGACCTGCCATCCCCAGTGAGGCGGTACGGTTGGTCTACGATGTGCATGCCATCGGCAATCCCCTGCTGTGGTGGTTTTCTACAGCAGCGATCGTTCTGCTGATCGTCGGGCTAGGCGATCGCCTGTGGAATTGGGCGTTGCCTCCCAGTGCGGCGGAGAAAATAGCCCATCCCCAAACCCGCTTCGTCTTCAACGCCACCGCCTGGACAGCCCTTTACCTCAGCATCAATTGGGTTGCCAATTGGTTACCCTGGGTGCGGGTCGATCGCTGTATTTTCATCTATCACTACATGGGGGCGTCGGTGTTTGCTCTATTGGCGATCGCGCTGTTGGTCGATCGCTGGCTACGCAGTTCTACCCAGTGGCATCGCATCATCAGTATTAGCGTTATCGTTGCCATTGTGCTCTCCTTTTTGTATTGGGCACCGATTTATCTGGGGTTGCCGCTATTGCCGGAAGGTTTAAAGGCACGCATGTGGTTGAGTTCATGGATTTGATTCATGGGATATCGCGGGTGGAAATTGGCAGGGATAGTAGGGGCGATCGCCTTAGCAGGCTGCTCCCAATTTGGTGAGGCTCGCCCCACCCCCACTCCGGCGGTGGTCACGGCGGCGGATGGCACAATCCAAGTAGAGCCGATCGGCGTTGCCCCGGAGTTCCAAAATGAGTGGACAGCCGCTCTAGAAGCTGAATTTTGGCAGCGGGCAAATCAGGCGATCCAGTCCTACCGGGGACAGGATTACGGCAACACCCACCAGGAAAACGAGAAACGTTCCTATCCACTAGCGATGTTTGATTTTTTGGCGGGGGAACGGGGCGATCGCTGCAATTCCTCCAAAGTGAGGACGCCCAAGCCAATCACCACGCCCATACCGAGGGCATCGACTACTACTTTGCCTTCACCCTCAAGGGGCAAATGCGCAAGTATTTTTTCTTTGGGCACTGGCTTGAGCCTGCCTACCGCGATCGAATGCGTCGGGGGGCAGAGCAGTGGACAGCGATCGATCCGGTCGGGCGTCCCACCCGCTCTATGGCAATGGCGATGGGACAGGGGAGGATTGGAGCATCCAGCGACGGGGCGGTTGGGTGGATAGTCGCAACACCGATAACCTGCGGGCAATGCGCGACGTTGCCGTGTACCTGATGGCGGAAGAGACGGGTAACGAAGCGGTACGCCAGCGCTACAAACAACACCTGCAACGTTATGTCAGAGGGCTTTACCACATCGGCATGGGCGAGTGGGACTCCTCTACATACCACGGACACACCTTTGCGGCATATTTGAATCTCTACGATTTTGCCCACGACTCAGACGTAAAACAGTTGGCAAAGGCGGCGCTGGATTGGCTTTCTGCGGCGGCAGCAGTGAAATACTACCGGGGCGGTTGGGCGGCTCCCAGCAAGCGCGATTACAACGATAGCAATGTGGTGTTTGGCTCAGCGGCTCCCCGGTTTTTTTGGCTCTACTTTGGCGATGTCCTTGGCGAAAATCCCCAACCGGAACGCGATCTGATCCACGCCATCACCAGTGCCTACCGTCCACCCCAAGCGATCGTTGCCCTTGCCCGCAAACAGTTCGATCGCCCGGTTGAACTGCTCAGCAGCAAACCGATTTACCAAAACTGGCTAGCGGGCGGCGATGTTGCCCCTGCCTACTGGGAAACCACCTTCTTTGGACGCACCTACCAACTGGGCAGCGTGGTCGCTGGCTTTGCCGATGGCGATCTCCACCCCTTCAAACTGCTGGCGGAAAATTCCCAGCGGGGCATCGATTGTGTTGTGGTAAACACGGGTGGGGAACGGGTGCGATCGGGCAAACACTTAGGGGATCAACTGGGACAATACCGCAATTTGTTAATCTGGTTACGCCCGCCCTCTTCAGAACCTTTTTTTTTCCAACTTCCCAACAGTACAACCATCGAACTTGACTCTGGCATTTGGTTCATCCGACTTGAACAAACCTGGCTAGCGATTCATCCTATCCATCTCAGTCCACCCCAGCCCCATGCCGTCGAGGACGAACGCTACTTGGAACGTTACCCCGACGAGCATACATTTGTGGCAAGGGCGATCGAGGGTGAATATGCTGGATTTGCCTTAGAAGTTGGGGAACCCCAATCCCACGGGAGTTATACAGAATTTAAACAGCGGGTGAAAGCCACAAGTGCACTGGAGGTGGGGCGATCGCCCCCGAAACCGTCCGCTTCACTAGCAGCACCCACACCACCCTCCAACTTACCCACAACTCCTTCAACTCGTTGCCGATCGTAGAACGCAACGGTACATTCCATAATTGGCTCTCCCAGCGTGATCTCTACACTTCTCCAGATGGTTCCTCCCCGATCTCCCTGGGCTGGAAACACGGCAATCTCCGAGTGGAAGCAGGCGGAAAGGTGTTTGAATCTGAGTTATTCTGAAGAAGATACAGAACTTAATAGACTCATACCCATGAAGTGCATTATCAATCGGCGGGCTGAGTTTTCAGCCAGCCATCGCTACTGGTTGCCAGAACTCAGTGACAGAGACAATGGCGATCGCTTTGGGCTATGCACCCGCTTCCCCGGACATGGACACAACTACGTCCTCTATGTCTCAATGGCGGGGGAATTGGACGAGTATGGCATGGTGCTCAACCTGTCGGATGTCAAGCAGGTGATCAAGCGAGAAGTTACCAGCCAATTAAATTTTTCGTACTTAAATGATGCGTGGAGCGAATTTCAGGAAACCCTGCCCACCACCGAAAATATGGCGCGGGTGATTTGGCAGCGGCTTGCACCCCATCTTCCCCTCATCCACATTCAACTATTTGAACACCCCGAACTCTGGGCAGATTACGAAGGAAACTCTATGGAAGCCTACCTCACCATCAGCACTCATTTCAGCGCCGCCCACCGCTTGGCGTTGCCCCATTTGACCCTAGAACAAAACTCCGAAATCTACGGCAAGTGCGCCCGTGTCAATGGGCACGGACATAACTACCATTGGAAGTCAGCGTCAAGGGCGAGATCGATCCCCGCACTGGCATGATTGTGGATCTGCCTGCCCTACAACAAGCCGTCGATGAGTATGTCGTAGAACCATTTGACCACACGTTCTTGAACAAAGACATTCCCTACTTTGAGCAGGTTGTGCCCACGGCGGAAAATATTGCCGTCCACATCCGGGATTTGTTGCAGCAGCCGATTCGCGAATTGGGCGCCCAGCTACATAAAGTCAAGCTAATTGAGAGTCCCAACAACTCGGCAGAGGTCTATGCCAGCGAGACCGTACCATCCCTCGATGGGGATACCCTGCAAACCCCCGTTCTTGCCAAAGCGTAATGGGGAACGATCGCCCCTAAAAATCTGTCTCTAAACAGAGGAAATCATCACCATCTCTCTGACACAGTAGAATCAGCCCGATGAACGTCGTTCCTATCCCCTGCGATCGCAATGATGGAGTCTACTACATCCAACGCCAAAAGCACAGACGAACTCAGCGCTAAAGCCAAACTAGAGGCAGAGCGGATGCAGGACGTTTTGCTATTACTAGAGCATTTGGTACGTCAGGAGGAGACAACGGTGAAACTAATTATTGATTGTCTCTACGACATTGGCTCCATCAATGTGATTGAGCAAAAACTACGTTCCCAAACCCTACGGCGATCGAGCAAATTTCTAGCTCGACAGTCGAAGCCCTTAGTCAAGACAGTGGCTATCCGCTGGGTCAAACGCAACTGTCCTAAGTTGATCGCCGATTGGCTATATCTGAAAGTTGCCTTCAAGCCGCCTGTCACCAAAAAGGAAAAGCAGGTGGCAGAGGTGGCTGCCATTGATCCCAACCCATCGATCGACAAAACCATTGCCACTGTCACTGAGGCTGTCACTGAGGCTGTCACTGAGGTCAGCGCTTCATCCAAAACCCCTCCTGTTGTGTCTGAAGTCGATCGCAACACTGTGCAGCGCTATACCCAAGAGGTCGATCGGCTGCGTTCTCAAATAAAGCTTTTGCGTGGGCTATTGGTGGGCAGTGTTTTGGTATTGGGTAGTACTGTGGCGTGGTTGATCTATACCCCTACCCCGGAAGAATCTAGAGCAAAAGAGCCTACCCAGCCGATCGCCCAACCAATCCGGTTCGACGATCAACCCCAGCTACAACGGTAGGCTCCTAAAACGCTGTACGACGAACGCCAGCGTTAGATAATTATTAACTTGCCTGACGGGAAACCAATTTTTCAACGGTGGCTTGAGCTTGGTGGAGCATTTGCTCTCGACTGTCGATCGGATTGGTCATCGGATTGGTCAATGTGGGAATAAGATTACGGGCTTGTAGCGCCATGTGGAGTTGCAGATGGGCAACATAGTCGCTCAAGCTTTCCCGCTCCGGAGTCATCAGGGGGTTAGGATGCAAAGCCAAAGTGTTCTTCCTCTCTCAATGTTGAATCACTGCGTCAACGATATTGACCGTAACATGCCCTGTGTTAACCGCTTCATTTCCTGCAATGAACTGTAACGATGGAGAGCGGAGGGCGGAAGGGGGAGGGCGAGCGGCTAATTGCTAATTGCTGATCGCAAACTCGGAACCAAGTAACGCACCACTGTAGACGCATCTACTCCCAGTTCCGTTCGCTCCTGGGTGGCGAGAATGCCCGCTTGTGCGTGCCACCAGGCTGCCGATCGCACTGCCGCTTCTACCGGGGTTTCGTGGGCGATCGCCTGCGCCATCAACCCACCCATCAACCCCGTCAGCACATCGCCACTGCCACCCCGCGCCAGGGCAGGGGTACTCGCCGGATTCACCCAGACACAATCCTGTGTAGCGATCGCCGTTCTTGCTCCTTTGAGTAACACGATGGCGCCGCTGTCCTGTGCTGCCAATCGCGCTAATTCCAACCGATCGCCCCCCTCCTGGGTTTGGGGAAAGAGGCGCTTAAACTCTCCCCAGTGGGGAGTCAGAACGGTTGTGGCTGGGCGGGGTTTGAGGGTTTCGATCGCACCGAGGGTTGATAAGATATTTAATCCATCGGCGTCGAGTAGTAGGGGGCGATCGCTTCCCAACCCCTGCTGCACTGCTGATTTAGCATGGGGAGTTAATCCTGGTCCGCAGGCGATCGCATGGTATTTACTCAAATCTATATCTTGGGGGAGATGGGCGATCGCCCCCGTCTCGGTTTCGGGGCAACTAACCAGCACTGCATCCGGAACTTGCAACGTCATCGGCACCCGCAACGATTCGGGAATGGCGATCGACAACATCCCCACCCCACTCGCGCGGGCTGCCAATGCTGATAGCACCGCTGCTCCGCCATATTGCCGAGAGCCACAGATCAGCAGCAGGTGTCCCTGTTTGTATTTGTGGGTGGCAGGCGGGCGAGGCAGGGGAAGGGCGGCGATCGCCGTTTCAGGAGTGATGAGTTGCACCGCAGGGGTTCCTACCACTGCTGCTACATCTGCGGCTGGTACATCAAAATCAATCAATTCTGCTGTGCCAATGAACGCCAGGGCATCGTCTTGCATGAACGCTCGTTTCCATAGCCCTAAGCAAACCGTGTGGGTGGCTCGAATGGCGGTTCCCAGGACTGCTCCTGTATCGGTGTGCAACCCAGAGGGCAAATCCAAGCTGACAACGGGTTGGGGAAATTGATTGAGGCGATCGACCACCGCTGCGATCGAGCCTTCCAGCGATCGGGTGAGTCCAATGCCAAATAAGCCATCGACGATCAGATCGCACTCGCTCAGATCATCCACCTGGGACGCGCAGGAAATACCTAAATGATCGGCATACTGAGCATGGGTAGCCGTTAGTTCCTTGAGCTTGTCAAACGGCTGATAACGGATTACCTCGTAGCTATTGGCATGTAGCTCTCGCGCAATCACCAAGGCATCCCCTCCGTTGTGTCCGGGTCCCACCAACACACCCACCCGTGGAAATTGCTCACGGGGATAAAGCGTTTGCAACCGTCGAGCCACCAACCCTGCCACTTTTTCCATTAACGCCGCCACGGGCATCCCCGCCGCAAACAGACGCGCCTCGATCGCTCCCATCTGCTCCGCCGTTACGACCACTGAGTGGCACTGACTCACGCTATTCCGCATCCCTCCCCCTTCCACCTTCCCCTTCCGTCCTCCCTCTTCCCCTACTCCCACGTCGCCACAGGACGTAGGACAGATGGAATCTCCCCCTGCTCGATCGAAAATTCCAACATCGTCTCCTTTAGCCCCAAGTAGCCCGACTCTGTGAAGGACATCAACACCCGTTGCAGAGCCAACCACACCTCCTCTTCATACTCCCAGTCACTCTGTCGATGGGCACGTCCGGCGATCGACTTTAGCGCCCAGAAGTAGCTATTGCGCACCATTGATCCTTGCTTTTTGTAGGGAGGCACATCGTCGCCGTGCAGAAACAAAATCTGGTCTTCAATTCTCGCTCTCACCTGCTCGTTCCTAGTAGTTTTGTACTACCCCATCATAGAATGGTAGGCAGGCGATCGCCCAGCATGGGTCAACCCTATTGACTAGATTCTCCCAAATGGCTCTGGGAGGAAGGTTCCACATGATGCATCTCCACAGCAGAACTGATGCGCTCGATGTAGCTACTCTCCATCAAAAACGCCCCCTTGGCAAACCGCACTCCCCAATAACCACCGGGACGCCGATCGATTACCGTCCCCTCCTCCCCCAGTCGCAGCACCGACGGAGGACGCAACATCGGCATTGGCTCCGCCGTTTTCACATAGGGCGGCAGCGCAATCACCCGCACCCGATCGCCCACCCCAAATCCAATTCCATCAGCCATGATTGTCAAAACAGAGGACATTTAAACCTTACAACCAGATTGGAAAGATGAAGGACGAAGGCGGAAGGATGAGGAATTAGAAAGAATGAAGGGGTTCTTTCTAATTCCTTCCGTCCTCCGTCTTCATTCCTCATGCTTTCTATGGTGTTTGCCAAATGCGATCGTGGTAATGAACCGGATCGGCATAGGGATCGATCGCTGGGTGGTCGTGCCCGTGGTCGTGCCCGTGAGCGTGCCCGTGGTCGTGCCCGTGAGCGTGGTGATCGTGTCCGACCTCTCCTTTAGCGGCAAGGCGGAATTTGCACAACTCACAGTTCATCTGCACCTGTCCCAGTTGGGTCTCGATTTCCCGTTCTCGTAGCACGGTGAACAAATCGGGGTGCATTCCCATCTCAGGTAGGCACACCATGGACACATCGGCATGGTGGGCTTGTTGTTGGGCAGTGATGTCATAGATCTTTTTGACGAGCACCCCGGTGAATAGAAAGTAGGGCAAGACGATGATGCGCTTGGGATTGTATAAGTAAGCGCGGCGGAAGCCTTCCTCTAGGCGAGGATGGGTAATACCAATGAAGCAGGTTTCCACGGTTTGGTAGCCGCTGCCTTCCCAGACAATCCGTGCCAGTTTAAAGACATCGCCATTGGCATCGGGATCGCTGGAACCACGACCAACAAACAGCAGTACGGTGTCCTGCCGTGCGATGCCGTGAGGATTCCATTGGGGTTGGTCGAGTTCGGTGAGGCGCGATCGCCACAAATCTAAAATCTCTGGTGCAATCCCAAAGTGTCGCCCATAGTGAAACTTGACGGAATCGTGGTGTTGGCGGGCGCGATCGAGTTCATTGGTGACATCAAACTTATTGTGTCGCGCTGCAAATAAGAGAATTGGCAACACCGATAGATCGGTGTACCCTTCTGTCACACAGCGATCGACGCCTTGCAAGATTGTCGGCTCGGTCAATTCCAAAAAACAAGGAACCACAGGACGGGAGCGATCGAGCGCCTGGTAGGCAGCGGCAAAATCAAGCAAGCTCTGGCGTCCATCGGCATCGCGGCTGCCGTGTCCAACCAGCAACACCGGACGCTGAAAGGGCAACGGCTTCAAAGCAACCGAGTGCAAGGCATGATTTTCTAACGGATAGGTCAGGGCAATGGTCATGGGTCTCCGTTCCTGTGCATCGCAGGAAATAGAGTGAAGCAATAACAGGTGGCGTTCTGGCTTGCGAGAAAGGGGAGAATCAATACTCCTCGCCTACAGTTGCGGCACAGCACCGGAGTCTCACCGGATTTTCCCAGCCCGTTACTATTCACGTGTGCTTTGCTATCTTACCTGCATAAAGCGGTTTGGCTGGAAACGGTTAGTAAATAGTAATCAGAGTAAGAAGCGATTAGTGGTTAGCGATGAGCTATCTGCAATCTTGCTTCATCCCTCATTGCTCTCTCCACTTGTGCCTTTAGACAGGAGTTTATTTCGAGATTCTTCTGTAAGGTGAAAAATACTTGACTTAAACCAGTTGAATTGTCTAGTTCAGCATGAATGGAGGAAAGCGAATGAACGCAGCAGAATTATTGGAACGATATGCGGCGGGCGATCGCGATTTCAGTGCCGCTAATCTCCAAGAAGTGGTGTTGGAAGGGGAAAATTTGAGCGGCAGTTATTCTCGCCGGTCGCTCGTTAGATGGGGCAAA